>JASLVI010000100.1 GCA_030741455.1 Candidatus Poseidoniaceae archaeon
GACGATCAGTGCATGCGCGGTCAGTTGAATTGGACGTCATCGCTTTTGACCGATCACGATGGGGATGGATGTCTGGATGTATCCGAAGATATGGATGATGACAATGATGGAGTTACAGATGCTTTGGATTTCTGTCAAACAGGAGTCACTGACTGGACTTCTTCGACTGAAACTGACTACGATTCTGATGGATGCCAGGATTCATCAGAAGATGTCGATGATGACAACGACAGGATTTGTGATGCGAGTGAACTGAGCAGTTCTTGGAATTGTACACCTTCATCGGCAAGCATCGATCTTTGCCCAGAAAGTGCGCTAGGATTCTTTTCTAACACCCAAAACGATGTTGACAGGGACGGCTGCGAAGATGCTTCTGAAGACACTGACGACGACAATGACGGGTTTTCAGACGATGTTGACTCCTGTCCACTGAATGCTGGAACAAGCTCTCTCGGCTCCGTACTCGGCTGTAATGACTACGATGCAGATGGTTACGGTGATTCAATCGATGTTTTCCCAACAGAGTCAACACAATGGCTTGATTCAGATGATGATGGCTATGGAGACAACTTGAACGGGTTCGAGGGAGATGCTTGCTCTGAAGACGCAGGAAAATCAACCGAGGATTCGTTCGGTTGCCCAGATGCAGATGGAGATGGTTGGTCTGACCTCGCAGATGCATTCCCAGATGAGAGTTCACAGTATTCAGACATTGACGGTGATGGTTTTGGAGATTCCTCCGATGGATATCAAGCAGATGAATGTCCTGAAGTCATGGGTTCATCAACAGAAGATCGGCTCGGCTGTATGGATTCTGATTTGGACGGTTGGTCTGATTTGAACGATGCCTTCGCAGAGGAATCAACACAACATAGCGACGCTGATGGTGATGGGTACGGTGACAATCCACAAGGAGCCACTCCTGACAGTTGTCCCACAATCTACGGTCTCTCTTCTGTTGAACGATATGGTTGTCCAGATGCGGATGGAGACGGTTGGGAAGACCGCTTTGATGCATATGAGTACGACGCCCGACTCTGGTCCGACACGGATGGTGATGGATATGCTGACCAAATAGGAACCAATCTCTCCGATGATTGTCCCGAAATCTATGGCACGTCCGTTAAGGATTTCATTGGATGTTTGGATTCTGATGGAGATGGATGGTCCGACAAAACCGACGCTTATCCAAATGATGCTTCCAAAAATCTGGCCTCAGAAGAATCCGAAGAATACAACATCACTTTGCTAGGGTTTGGAATTGGAATTCTTGTTCTTGTAGTCCTGTTGATTGGCATCATGAGAAAGAAGAAATCTTCTGGGCATGAACTTACTTTCGTTGCCCCACCAATCTCTCACGAACTTCCAAGCACGCCACCGCTCCCTCCAGAAGGACTACCAGAAGGTTGGACAATGGAACAGTGGAGGTTCTATGGTGAAGATTATTTGAGCCGTAACAAATAATCAGGTTCAACCTCTTGAGAAATCGAATCCATCATCAAAGTTTGAAGGCGATCGAAACATCCGTTGTTAGGCGTTCATCATCGTAAGCGGTTCTCTCTTCTCGATTCATGTCTCCACAAGCAAGTGCTGCATCAAGAACTGCGGAGACTGCCTCTGGATGATATTGTACGGTATGGATTGGTCGTGTTGGATGTTTGCAAGCAGCGATTTTGCAGTGATCGGATGATGCGATGATGTCCAATTCACCAGCATCAACAACATGTTCCTGATGGGCAAAGGATGCGATGATGGTATCGCCTGATTGTTCGAACACTTCTGCTACGAAATGTGAATCTTCCTCAGCACGCTCCACGCGTCCACCGAATGCGTGAGCAATGATTTGGTGACCGAAACATATGCCATAGAGTGGAACGGTTGTTTTACGAATCAGTTCAACAACTTCATCCATCCAATCTTCCCACATTGTCACGTTTCTTCGAGAGCCAGTGATGACGATTGCATCAGCATCAACTGGATTGGAAACTACAGTTCCGAAACCGTAGTCGAGGCGTTCTTTTGTGTGTGGAGACCATAGGAGCACTTCGTTTGGAGAAAAATGACGAACGATTTCTCCGACACCGACTCGACCGAACGCTTCACGTTCCGCTAGAAGGTCTACAACAAGGAGGCGCACATGTCGCTGATAGAATGGTAGCCATTGAACATTCTTCTCTTGATTATGGTTTAGGTGGAACGATTTCTCGTCCATCGCTCATTTTGGCGAATCGACCTTGTTCTCGTGGATGAACGATGTCTGAAGCACCCCATGGCCATCCCCCGAATTCTGTTCGACGATAATCGCTGAAGGCTTGGTAGATCTCTTCGACCGTATTCATCACGAACGGTCCATGTTTTGAGACGGGTTCTGCAATTGGTTTGCCTTGGAGAATGAGTACTCGAACATCCTCAGCATTGGCTTCGACAATTGTTGGCAGATTTGCATGAAGTTCCATCCCATACTTTGGTTTGAGTTGTTGCGATTCGATGGTTGCCGTTCCACCATCGATATGATACATCATTCGGTTGGCTTCTGCTGAAGCAGTTGGAAGTTCCACAGAGCTTCCTGCCTTGACGGTCAAGATATAGAGCGCAACTTCGTTTTCGGGATTGTTGGCCCACGATGCGCTTGGAGCCGATGGTGCAACATGTTCCCTCCAACTTCCAGAAATGATGCGTACATCGCCTCCATCCAACTGAATATGCGGAACTTCATGGGCCCAAATCATCTCGTATCCTGGTTCGGTCATCTTGTCCTTTGCTGGAAGATTGATCCAAATCTGAAACAAATCCAAGCGGTTGGGTTTGTCTTGATTGACCAAAGGAAACATCTCGGAGTGCTGAAGTCCTGAACCAGCTGTCATCCACTGTACATCTCCGAATCCATAACGTCCTGTTGAGCCTCCCGAATCGAAATGATCAACAAGACCTTCGAGAACCACAGTGATGGTTTCAAATCCCCGATGAGGATGTGCAGGGAAACCAGGCACTGTTCGACCATGGTACATCTTCCAGTCGTTGGCTTCATCAAAATCTGAGCCAATGTGACGACCAATCAAAGGCTCGTTTGGTCCTTGCAAGTCGTTTCCTTCAGGATACAAATCGAGATGGTGAACACAAAACAAGAACGGATCGAGGGTGTTTCGTACAAATCCCATCGGTTGATTTGAGATGACCGAGTTGCCCATAAATTCTAATTCTGGACGTTCTTCTTTAATCGTTGTATCAATAATGAAGAGGAGCATTTCAAGGGAGCAGTTTCACCATCAATACCATCGATTCATTCAACAATGTCAAGAAATCATAGCCGCTAACCTTTATCGCACTTCGTTCAACGTGATGAAACGTGGCAACTCCAGGAACGCTTCTCAGCAGTTTGCAAGGACTGCCAAAACTTGCCTTATCATACATCTTCAAAGGATTAGATTCTGTCAATCCTGTTGAATCCAAAGACGAACGGATTCGTATGCTCAAGCGTGTTGAATTCTATTCAGTTGTTGAAGCGGGAGCATTGGGATTGCTTTCTGGGTTAATCCTCTTGTTGTTCACGCTGTGGATTGAAGCTTATCGAGGTACAATTCTTGAGAGTGAATTCTGGGACAATGTTGTGATCCTTGGCATCATCATCGCTGTTGGTGTCATCATCACGATGATCGAATTGACTGTGATGTATTTCCTATCATTGCGTAATGCTCGAATCATCGCATCGCTCAATGAACAATCAACTTCGAGTGATGACATCGATGAACAGGTCATGGTTGCATTGGTGAACGCTGGTTTACAGACACCAAACAATACTGGAGAATTCTTTGGCATCAATCCAAGAAAGCATATGTCGAAATGGAGCATTGCCCTCGCAGCATTCTTCTTGAAGACAAAAGTATCTGGCTCAAGAGCGATCATCAAGATGATGTGGAAGCGCTTTGCAATACGCGTCTTGGGCCGGACTGTTTCTCGTGGTGCACTCGAACTCGCATCATTACCTGTCTTCGCATTTTGGAACATGTTGGTCATGCGTTCAACCATACGCGAACTACGCATGCGGAGTGAAATGCCACTTCGTGAGGACGAATTGATTGAATTTATCACGATGGATTCAACCGGTTCAACGGAACTCTGTTTGGATACCATCGAAGAACATATTTTCTGTCATGGGGATGTACATCCGAATGTTGAACGTATTTTCAAGCGCATCCATGATGAGAGAGTATCATGGAATTCCAATGTACGTAACCGACTATCCAAGCGTCAACATGACGAATTCTCACAGTCTAAAATAGAACTTGAAATTCGTACCCTCATTGTTACGATGGCTATTGATCCACGTTCTAGTCGAAAACAAAGGAAACTGTTCAAACAACTCAAAGAGCGATGCGAGAACAATGAAATCGAACCGTACGATATTACGCATTCAATCCTTAACGGAAAGCCATTACCAAATTGGACCTCACAAAATATGTGACATGCACTATGAAAGATGCGACACAAAAAATTCTCTTGATCGCACCAGAGCATCCGCACGAGCCTCTGGATTACCTTGCACAGTCGCACCTCTGTTTCGCAAGAGGCGAATGATCCATCTTCGTTGCCAGCGTTTGTTGGTAGGCAATCGCAGACCAAGGAATAACTTCCCAGACATGGATCCAGTCTTGTCGATTCGAATCGTTCGCTTCTTCAAATGGACAGCTTTTGGAAGGTATGTGTAATCATGCTCACAATCAAACGAATGGTGTGCATCAGGATAAACCTTCAAGGTTGCATTCGGTAATTGAGGCATGAGGCTTTCAACGAAATGAACAGGGGTCCAATCATCAGCAGCGCCGTGAAGAATGAGTTTAGGTGACTCTGTCCAATCCTTCACCTCAGGTCGGATATGAGCAGCAGGGTAGAATGACAGATGGGCGTCGAAAGGTGATCCAAGAACCTCGACGAGTGGAGACCATGATGAATACAGTGCTACAGTTCCTCCAAGACTCCAACCTGAGATACCAATCTTACCAATCTTCGGATTCTGCTCCAACACATCACGGGTACGAAAAGCATCGACCAACATCATTGCATGGGTTACTGTGAGTTGATCGTTAACGGTATTATCGATTGATCTTGAGATAAATGAATTCACTTTACAAACCGCAAGACCAGCATCAAGCCATCCATTGATATGATCTTGATGATGATCTGCCCAACCTAGACTTCCATGGAGAGCAATCACGCATCCGAACGGCCCTTCACCTTCTGGCAAGTAGAGTTCAGATTCGACAAGTGTTTCTGGAGTTTTATCAAGTCCTGTGAGAATCTGATGAATCTCAAATGGGGAGCGAGATTCTACTTGCAATCGCTCGACCATGAACAATCTCATGGGTTTCATGATTTCAAATGTGGGCCTATATTATCCACAAAGAATTCTACTGAGAATATCAATGGTTTCGTACGTATTTCGGAGAATACAATCGAAGTAAAGAACGAAATGTAGACCCAAACAGATAAATTTGTTCTGTTGATGG
>JASLVI010000101.1 GCA_030741455.1 Candidatus Poseidoniaceae archaeon
CCTCGAAGACGTCAATGCCGATGAACCATTCAGGTTCTACGGGCAACGTCGCCTCCTATTCGGCCATCCTCGATGTTGAATCCCAAGGTGTTGAATTTGGCAAGAGTGATCGATTAAGCGTATGGTTCTCACATACTGACCGTGCAGGAAATCTCCTTTCTGGACCTGGCACGGAGATGATGCCATTGGATGTATACATCGTTTGGATGGCATTTGAACCCATACCAACCTCGATTGAAGCAACACCGTATCGACCTGCCTTTGGAGAACGTATCTCCATTGAATTGACGCTAGAAAATGTAGGCTTACTCAATGGTTCAACAGAGGTCTATCTCCTCGATGGGGACGAAATGCTCCTTGATAATGCCACATTTACACTCGAACCAGGTCAACAAGAAAGCGTGATCTGGACCATTGAAGCATGGACTTTAGGCAGGCTCGGACTTGTGGTTCAAATTGGGGACGATCAATTGCTCATTCCCGTTCCACTCGCAGATGTGGTCAATGCAGATGCTGATGGGAAATCATCCAATTCAGAACTGGGCCTTAATGTGCTTCTCGTCCTCTTAGCGGCTGGAGCAGTCATCGCCTCAATCTTGATTCGAAAACAGCGTATCAAATCGCTTTATGATGAGTATGAAGATTTCGAAGAAGAGGACCTTCCACCTCCTCGACCACTTGGTTTGGATGATGTTGACCAAGAGGAATAGTCAAGAAGAAGACCATCGAGGGGAGTTTACGTGTGCCGGGGTTCCCGAGCGGTCAAAGGGGGTGGACTCAAGATCCTCTGCGTAATGCTTCGCAGGTTCGAATCCTGCCCCCGGCACCTCTTTACAGATCTTCGAGTTCCTCTTGTGCATCGCTTGTCAACGATTGGAAGACCAAACTGTCAGGATATTCGATAGCAATAAGCGCTCGAATATCATAGGATTCGGCAATATCCTTTGGAGGTTCTGCAATCTTCACTCGACCATTGGTGAGCGTAATTCGTGCACCTGGTTGAGGTGCATCTGCCTTTGCTGGCAACCAAATACCAACACTGCCTAAGGAGGGATGCTGGGCAAGGATGAGTTGCTCTTCGGATGCATCCCCAACAACATTCGAAATGTAGAGTGGACGTTCATCGTTGAGAACGACACTCGAATCTTGCCAATCGTTGGAATAAATCATCTCGGCCGAATCCTCTTGGCGTTTACTAATCAGTTCAACGACTTCCTCAACTTGCTTTTCTTGTTCAACGGTTTGTTGATGAATTTGGTCAAGAATTTGTCGCAATCCTTCGATTTCACTGTCGTCATCATCTTCCATTGCGCGATACGCCAGAAGAATGAGTTCACCAAGTTGTTCGCTCATTCGTTGCTCAGAGGAGACGCATTCAAGTGCTTCATCAAATAATTCGATAGCAAAATCTGGTCGATTCAAAGCGAGGAACGATTCACCAAGTTCGGTGAGTGCCTGTGCAGCCATCCCAACATCCTCGCTCACCATCCGTTGTGCCTCATTCAAGGCATCTGAAGGTGCATTTTGAGCTAAATATTGAGCCATGGCTTGAACGATATGTTGCTTGAGTTTCATAGGTAAACTGAGTGTTCCAAGGCCGAGTGAAGATGACGACAATCGAATGGCTTTCTCAAATTTATTCGTCGATAGAGCAAGGACTGCGAGGCGAGCGAGGATTCGAGCTTCAATGGTATCTTCATCGACATGGGTTGCTTGAAACAATGCTGTCGAAAGATGGAGGTGTGCCCCCACAGCATCTCCTTTCATACGCTTCATGATGGCGAGTGCCATCTCTGCACGAACGAGAATACGCGAATGGAATCGATGTGCTACATCAACAAGTTCTCGCTCTAATGGAGCGAGATCGATTCCAGCATTTTCCAAACAATCAGCGATGAGCGTCTGCGTCTCAACAATAATTTCGTCGAGTGATTCTGTGGAGAGTTTCTGCTTCAATTGTGCAACGTGTTGCTCTAATTCCATCATGGTTTGACAACTCTCTCGTAGTGGTGCTAACTTCTTTCGAACGCTGGTTTTGATCTCCTCTCCGTTAATCATGCGATGCAATTCATTGAGCAGATTGACCTTGGATTCACCATTGCTCTGAGCAGGGGGCTGTGTTTGTTTTGCTGGCGCACTTGAAAGGAGTGAATCCACCATCCACGTGATTTTTGCTTGTACATCGTATTCGCTCCTTCGGCTGATAGCATACTGCATTTCTGCTGCACGAATACGTCGTCCGAGTCGACGTAATTCACTCGCATGCTTTCCTTTTGCTTTGGTTGAAAGTCGTTCGAAAAAAGTCGATGGAGGGCACACTTCATTCGCAAGCTGATGTTCTTCAGTCGCTTTCGCCATCTTGAAATCGTCTGTAACAAGAACCACATGATGCCCATCGCGCTGCAGGTCATAAGCAAGGACCATGAGCGAGAGATCCACATCTTGCGGCGATGCACGTTCACCGATCTTTGCACCTAATCCACGAATTTGATCATCTGAGACTTCATGCGTTGTAAGCAACGGTTTGATGTGATTCAGCAAGTTTGGTTTTTGTTTCCATCGTTGGTAGCGTACGTTCTGGATTTCACCATGCACGCCTTTTGTAACGTGCATTGTTTTCAGAGCTGATTTCAAATCTTTGAGAATGGTTGTCGAGGCCATACCGCCCATATGGATGAAACAATTCGAATCAACAACGTAGGTGACCATGCTACGACCACTTCAAAGCAAGTCATAGTTCTTGAGCCGAATGAACGGCAAGGATTGCATCGACAAGCGGTGCAATCGTCGCACTGTTTGGATAGGGCGAGACAACATCTGCTGCAGCCCGCACCTCTGTGAATGGCGTACCAACAGCGACCGACCAACCCGACATTTCGAACATCGTCAGATCGTTTGGAGCATCCCCTACGGACAACAAATCGGAAGCTTCCAATCCCATTCGCTTGAGAATCAGTTCAAGGCCACTCCCCTTAGAGAGATGGGGCTCCATCAAGTGAATCGCAAAACCAGTTCGTATTACATCAAGGTTGGACCAATCGCTCCCTTCGATTGAAGAGGTCACCAATTCGAGATCTTCATCTGCAAACAAACACCACTCACTTTCTCGCCATGCGTTTGTTTGAATGCCTCTTGCATCGATTTCAGAATGCAATGATTCCAACCACTGAGCAGCCTTCTTCGCTTCATCACCCGATGCACGAACGAGCGGCTCGCCCCATTCAGGATGCCAAAGAACACCCCCATTTTCACAACACATTGGACCACTAAGTCCGATGAAGCGCCACAATCCATAGGTGATGGCACGAACGTTTCCAGTCGCAAGAATAACAGGTATGCCTGCGTCTTCAAGCCGACGAAGTGCTTCGACGGCATGCATATCCAATCGTTTGTTTTCATCTGTTAACGTACCGTCAATATCGAAAGCGACAACTCGAGGACACCAACCTGGCGGAAGCCACTCCATGATTTGACTAAACGCCCATGTTTCATGAAGATTCTCACGCAATCTCGGACCAGTTCATGATAGCCTTAATGAAACAGGAACTTGACGTTTTTTCCATGGCGGAGGACAACGAAGAGGTGTTTTTCTCCCTCGAGGACGATGTCCCTGCCGCCTCATCCAAGCCAATTGAACCAACGCCAATTGCTGAAGAGGAAGAAACAATCCACGAAGATGTTGAACTCCTTGATGCAGAATTCGTCATGCAAGCAACGGGAGATTATGCGGTTGAATGGCCGTTAATCGGTATGGATTGTCCCGATTGTGCAAGTAAGGCAACCAAAGCACTGAACTTCATGCCACAAGTTTCGAAACCGGTCGTTTCTGCGACCAGTGGGGAGGTTAAACTCTCCATCAATCTCGAAAAAGGACCACTTTCCGAAGTGTCCAGCGTGCTTCGCTCACTTGGCCATGCACCAGACACGGAGCATCACCTTCTCAAAGGCATCAAGGCTGCAAGTGTTGCAAAACGTAACAATACAACACTTCGAGAATTGAAGAAATTGTTCCGATTGCAGCCGGGCGTTCTTGATGCGGACATCGAAAAGGATGGACGAATCCTCTTGCAAATGGTTACGAGTGGTGATCAAGATCTTCTCACCAAGCGAGATGAAGCTATCGAGGAGGTTTGCGGTTCCCAGCCACGCTATGTGACGACCACTTCAAACAGACTCCGCCCAGACCAGTTTCGACTTCTTGGTGCAGCGTTTGCATTACCAATTCTTCTTGCCGTCATTTTTCTTGAAGTAATTGGTATTGAAGGATGGATTCCCGCACTCGTTGCCCTACCCGGAATCATCATCTCCAGTTACCAGATGTTTCGCGAAGCGATTGCAAGTGTCGTGAATCGCCAACTTGGATTTCAAGTGCTCACCAGTCTTGCTGTCATCGGTGCATGTGGCTTGATGATGTGGGAAGAAGCACTCATCGTTTCCATACTGGTAGCGCTTACTGCCCATCTTGAGGGCGATGCTCTGATGAAGGCGCGTGAAGCCATGCAAGGTGGTCTAGATCGATTGCCGAGAGTTGCTCGTCGAGTGAAAGAAAAGCAATCATTTACGCCCACTGCCATTCAAATTGGTGGATTCTCACAGGTTTCAAACCCGATGGCACCAACCCACGCCCACAATCATGCAGGCCCAGAACAGATTCCAATTGACCTCCTCTCGGTTGGAGATCATATCGAAATCCGAAGTGGAGAACTTGTTCCTGCAGATGGCCGAATTATCGAAGGTCGCGGCGCATTGAACAAGGCTCCATTGACGGGAGAATCCGTTCCTGTCGATGTTGAAGAAGGTGATTTCCTTCAAGCAGGTCTTGTTCTCGCTCGTGGTCCAATCGTTCTCGAGGTTGAAGCAGTCGGAGAAGAAACCCAGTTGTTTGAACTGATTGAAGCCGTCCATACCTTCCGAGATGAACCGCCTCGATTGCAAGCATCGATAGAACGCTTTACAGCCATTTGGATCCCCATCGTTTTGTTTGGAGCGTTTGGTGTCTACTGGTTCTTGTACCCAGACAATTGGAAGATTATCCTCTTGCTTTGGGTTGTCGCCTGTCCTTGTGCGATGCTTCTTGCAGCACCTGTACCGCATGCAGCAGCCTTAGCCAATTCAGCACATATGGGTGCTATTGCCCGTGGGGGGAGCGTTCTGGAACGATTGGCTAAGGTCAATCACGTCTTCCTCGATAAGACCGGAACACTCACTTCAGGAAAACCATCGATTGGCCAGGTTATTATGGCCAAAGGACGACGAAAGGAGGCATCCATCGCACTTGCTGCAGGGATTGAGGCACGTTCGTCCCACCCATACGCTGAGGCGCTTCGAGAGTATGCTGCTGAATGCAACATTGAACCATCAGATGTGAAGAAAATCAAAGACGTCAATGCAGGAATTCAAGCGGTTCGAAATAAGGAACAAGTTTTGATGCTTCGACCAGACGCTTTGGCTGAATACAACATCGAGATGCCTGCAGAACTCCAAACAGAG
>JASLVI010000102.1 GCA_030741455.1 Candidatus Poseidoniaceae archaeon
CACACCGGACGCTTTGAGCGAGGACAAAATAGGTGTGTGTAAGCAAGTGGCCTTCTCCCAATTCCATTTCGATGCCATATCTCGCATGAACATGTGTGCCTTTCGTTGATCCATGCCACCGATTGCAACATCGATGTCAAGTTCAAAAATATCCGCTGCTTGCATTGCGGGATAGTAAAATTTTGAGAGATCGTGGTCGGATGAAGCCTCATCTCTGCCCATAATAGTGAAGGTCTTTCGTACCATTGGCAGTGTTGCACCTTTTGAGCAACGTAAGACCCG
The DNA here is from genome assembly GCA_030741455.1 of Candidatus Poseidoniaceae archaeon. Lineage (GTDB taxonomy): Archaea > Thermoplasmatota > Poseidoniia > Poseidoniales > Poseidoniaceae > MGIIa-L2. The sequence continues at coordinate 283 of JASLVI010000102.1, forward strand.
AGCCCAATAATCACCAGAATCCATTAATTGACTTGCCCAATAAAATCTGAGTTGACCCGGCCCATCTCCCTCTTCAGGATAATCAAGCAAAGCACGGAAGGTTTCTTCCATGTAAACCGCCGTTTTTTGGATGTCTTCCATGTTTCCTCCGAACTTATCGTTCACCCATGCATGCCAATCCGCCAGGAAAATCAAGACGTTGGCGTCTGCTTCAAGCATACGTTTGAGTTGAAGAGACAGGACCTTCCATCCGATGTGGGCTTTTCCACTTGGTTCAAAACCTACATAGCATCGAACTACACCATCTCCTGCCATCGATGTGCGATCAGCGAGACAATCAACAAGATGTTCAATTCCAACGCTTTCCTCAACACCTCCAAGCATCAGGTAGAGACGTTCTCGATCCTCGCTCGAAAGTTCCTTGACTCGTTCATACCGCTCCTCAAAAGGTTCGAGCAGGGCATTCATATCCAAATCAACACCTCAAACAAGTTCGCTTAGTTTCTTCACTCTTCCTTCAGAAGGTGCTTCGCCACGCTCGATCATCGCTTCCAATTCTGCAATCATCGTTTCTGCCGTATCGATGGTTTCCTGCGTTACAGTTGTACTCATCTCGATGGATTTTCGAATCATCTTAATCGCCGACTTGGCCTTTGAAAATTTCTTGGCGTCTTCTTTCGCTTTGTCTCCGCGTTGTTTTGCATTGTATCCTGTTGCTTCATCTAGAAACATAGACCAGCGACGACGACTTTCCATTGCCTGTTCACGGCCACCATCAGAAGATAAGAAGGCTTCAAGATCAGACCCTTTGAGTTGTACCACATCGACCTGTAGTTTTCCTTGATCGGTATAGCAACCCGAGATGTTCGAGAGGAGGCCAAACGATGCCTGAAATTCTCCTTCAGCATTCGCTTGAACATTTTCAAAATGTTGTGCTGCTAACTTCGCCAAGCCTGCGTTTCCACCAATTGATTTTTCGATACCTCGTTTTACTGCGAATCGCTCCATGATGGCCCATCGGTACAAGACTCATAAGGCTCGCGAAGAACAAACCACCCAAAGAGTGGGGTTTTTCTGTCAGATTACTTCGGCCAACTATGCGCACGAGGGCTGTTTTCCTCATTCTCGTCATTCTCTTGACCCCAATTGCTTCTGCTTCTGAAGTGGGCTTCAAACAAGAAAATGCATTGGCCGAACAAGGATTGAACATTCAAGCGGGCGAAGTTTCTCCTAGCGGATCAACCATACTTCTTGTCGGCGATGATGGCTATGTGCACATGATTTCTGCATCTGCACCAGGTGATCGAAATCAAGATCAGGACATCGACAGCAGTCGAACTGCGCGATTTAATGATGTCTCATGGCATCCGAATGGACAAACTGCACTTATTGCAGGCGACCGAGGTGCTGCTCTACGTTATTCACTATCGGACAACAGTATCGAAGCCGTCAATGGAGCAGGGATTACAGGAAGCATAGAATTGACTGCAACATCTTGGCGAGCGGGTGGAGATCTCGCCTATTTTGGCGCAAAAAACGGTAACATCTACAGTTTCAATGAAGGCGAGGGAATGTTGAAACTTGAAGATACAAAATCATCGGAAATTACAGACATCTCGTGTCATCTTGAGCAGAACATTTGTCTCGCAACATCGATCGACGATGGAATTGCCGTCATCGACCGAACCCGTGAAATCACGTGGCTCGACGGTACATCCAGCGACACTTGGGTTGCAGTTGATTGCGCAGATGCAACCTACATCAAGTGTGCAGCATTTGCCAGTGGACGCAGACACGTGTCCATTGTTCTGGACATTCAAGATGCTTCCAAATCCACAACTGGCCAAGTTATGCAACTGCAGGAAGGCTCAACCGACTTCATCGCACTTAGCCGAGGCTATGACGGAACATCGCTCATCCACCTCGCTCCAATGGAGTCTGTTCGTTACAAACTCGATATTGATGAAGTCTTCATGCATATTGAATCTGAACCTGTTACCGATTTCGATCCTGAAGTTGCTGGCCAACGCATTGCATTCATGTGGGAGATTGGAGAAGACGAGGGTTGGATGATTACAAATGAAGGTTTCATCGTCGAGATATATCCTACTGAAAGTCGTGAAAGTCTCGGAATCATGGAAACCATTGTTTTCGCAGCTGTTGCGGTTTCCGTGCCTGGTGTCATCATTGGACTTATTTTCATGAACAGTAGTTATCTTCAACGAAAATACAGGGAACTGCGTGGCTTTGAAAAGAAAGAGTGATGAGAAAGAACACATTGGTTGCGTGCTAAAGTTCATCAGTTGTATCGCCTCCCACCACATGAGGGAACTGAATGGAGCCATTCGAAGCCATCGATTTTTACGATATCGAATCCTTACTGACTGAAGAAGAAATCATGATTCGCGACCTTGTTCGTGAATGGGTTGATGAAGAAGTAATTCCAAAGATTGAACATGCTTGTGAAAAGGGAATCTTCCTCGATGAATGGCGTGTTGCTCTTGGCGAAATGGGTGTGCTTGGCGCACCTCTCAAAGGCTATGGCTGCCCAGGACTATCCTATGTTGCCTATGGCCTGATTTGTCAAGAACTTGAACGCGGTGATTCTGGACTACGATCCTTCGCCTCTGTACAAGGTTCACTCGCAATGTATCCGATTTGGGACTTTGGAAGCGAGGAACAGAAAAATTACTACCTTCCGAAGATGACATCTGGTGAATGGATTGGTTGCTTTGGATTGACTGAACCGGACTACGGATCAAATCCAGGGGATATGATTACCAAAGCAGAAGATATGGGCGACCATTACTTGTTGAATGGTGCAAAAATGTGGATTACCAACGGTACAATCGCTGATGTTGCAATCGTTTGGGCAAAGCTTGACGGTGTCATTCGTGGTTTCATCGTCGAGAAAGACGATGAAGGCTTCAGTGCACCCGAGATGAAAGGCAAGCATTCGCTCAAAGCATCTGTAACATCTGAACTCGTCTTCCAAGATTGTAAAATTCCCAAGGACAGAATCCTACCTGGCGTGAAGGGACTACGTGGGCCTTTCTCTTGCTTGAACAATGCTCGATACGGCATTTCATGGGGCGCACTGGGTGCTGCAATGGCTTGTTTCCACAGTGCGAAAACATATGCGTTGAGTCGAATTCAATTCGATCACCCCATCGCATCCTATCAACTCGTTCAGAACAAATTGGCTTGGATGCTACGGGAAATCACCAAAGGTCAATTGTTAGCCTATCATCTCGGACAGAAGAAGGATGATGGGACATGGTTCAATGAACAAATCTCACTTGCAAAAATGAACAACGTGGACATTGCTCTCGAAATCGCTCGTGTAGCACGCGATATTCACGGTGCAAACGGAATCCTTGACGAATACCCGGTTATGCGACACATGGCGAATCTCGAATCGGTCAAGACCTACGAAGGTACACATGACATACACAATTTGATTCTCGGCCGTTACATCACAGGCATTCAAGCATTCACTCGAACGGTTTGATTCTCTCAAACGTTTGGCAGCAACCCAATACGTGCGAGTCCGCCCCATACAGGATCGAGGAACCTCGGCAGGAATCGATGTCGGAGATAAACAGCCGCAGCAAGACTCAGTTTCTGGAACTTGTTGAGTTTAACTCGACGAGTGAATACGTCGCCTTGTTGCTTCTCAATTTGCTTGAGGATTTTATCATAAAATGCAATCATTGCAGCTGGGGAATATCGTGTTCGCCGAGGCAGAAGAGGAAGCAGTTGGCGAGCTTCTTCCAAATAGGTGCGTGCTCGCTTTGCATAATGATGACAATAAGGCTCCCAAGAAGGGTTGAGTACAACCTTGCCTCCAGAAAGATCCCCTTCAGTCATTCCATTTCGCTCTAATTCATCTAGCGGAAGATAGACGCGGTCGCGTTCAATGTCCTCACCAACATCTCGTAGAACGTTTGTGAGTTGCATGAAAATTCCCCACGACTCAGCGAACTTACGTGCTCGAGGATCATCGTAACCATAGATCTCAATGCACATCAGGCCAACAACAGAAGCCACACGGTAACAATAGACATACAATTCCTCAAAGGTTCGATATCGGTTGCTGTAAAGGTCATCTTCCATTCCTGAAATGAGATCATCAAAGACGCCTCGAGAAATGTTGTAACGCTCAATCGTGTCCTTAAGGGCAAGGAAAACGGGGTCTGTGCTGTACACATCATTGTAACATGTCGAGAGTTTTTTTCTGAAGAAAAACAATTGGTTGATTTTGTTGAGATAGACCTCATCTTCCAAAATCGTTGTTCGCTTCTGCAAGGACTCCAGCTGTAGTCGGTACTCGATTGCTTCTTGGCTAAGTTCGATGGTTGAACCGGGGAATCGGTCTGCCCAGTCTCCATCAGCAATATCGTCTGCACGACGGCAAAACGCGTAAACAGCACACATTGCAAGTCGTTGCTCATCTGGAAGATACTTGAATGAGTGATAGAAGTTCCCTGCTTCTCTCTTGGTTAGTTCTTCACAATAATCATAGGCAAGCCGATAGAGTTGAACCGGAGGTTTGTCAGACCATATTGGTGCATCGAGGTCTACAAAGGGATCGATCAACTCGTTTTGATCATTGAATAATCCAATCATCATAGCCCCTTCACGCAGTGCTTCCATGGCAGTAACACTCACAGCCTTGACTGCATCTCGTGTTAGCATAACACCTGCTCGAAGACGGTCAAGCGGTGTTGGTGATGTCTTCGCCTGAACAGAACTTTCTGCTCCACCTTTGAGTGGGAAGAGAAGGTCCAGAGGTTTTCGGCGTTCCAACATCGTAAACAGTTCCCCCTCGCGCTCGTTGTTTAAGAGACCTCCTCTTGAACGTTTGAATATTGAATTGGTTTTATTCCAAGTAAATATTTACTCACAAATAACATTACTAAGCATTCTTATTCTTTGCGAGGAGTCTCTGAACACCGCCAGGGATGATAAGCGCTCGTAACAATTTTTTGAAGTAGCCTTTCATTTCATCTCGAGTCACTTTGATCTTTTCTTCTGAATCGAGAATATTTCCCTCTCGAAGGAGCGTTACTGTACGTTGACCGATCAAAACTGGAAGCATCGAGGCTGCCTTGAGGCGGAATTGGCGATCTGGAATCATCCGAATGTATTC
>JASLVI010000103.1 GCA_030741455.1 Candidatus Poseidoniaceae archaeon
AAGTGAATTCATGGGCGTCGAAATTGGCGAAGTCCTTCGAGTGATTCTTCCCCAGGCTGAAACTGTTGTCGATGAAGGACAGGATATGTTCTCTCTATGGACTGCTGAGGAAAAGATCGCCTTCATTGCTCCATTCTCGGGCACGATTACTGAAGTCAATGGCGAGGTTGAAATCAACCCTGATCTTGTCAACGAATCCGCATATGACCTTGGCTGGATTTTGGTCCTACAACCGTTCCAATTCGATATGGAGAACCTCCTCGAACCTGACGAATATGTCGAGTATCTCTCCGAAATTTGATTGGAAGAAGTGGGCACATGAGTGAAGCATTGCAGCGATTGAAGGATTCACTCCTTGCTGCTCCGATTATTTGGAAGGGCGATTATCCGTATTTCATCCATCCGTTGACAGATGGCGTGCCACGCCTTGAACCGTCCGTACTTACGGCTGTCGTTGAAATCATTGAAGGAATCGTTGATTGGGAAGCAATCGATCTTATTCTTGGAATAGAAGCAATGGGGCTTCCCCTTACTAGCCCATTGTCCATGCGAAACAATCGGTCGCAGGTGGTCGTCCGTAAACGCTCCTATGGCCTTGAAGGAGAGGTTGCTATCGACCAATCAACTGGTTATTCAAAAGGCTCAATGTTCCTAAATGATATTCAGAAAGGTGAGCGCGTACTCATCGTTGACGATGTTCTTTCAACTGGAGGTACACTCGATGCAATTCTTCACGGTGTTGAGACGATTGGAGCTGTTATCGAAGCCGTGATTGTCGTTGTTGAAAAAGGACCTGGCCTCAAGCAGTTGCAAGAGAAATATCCTCACATCAAGATTTCATCTCTTGTACGCCTGGAAATGGATGAAGGAAAGGTTGTTCTTTTGGATGAGGGGATATAATGGATTTAGATCGACACGATTTTCAATTGGAAGAATTAATCGAACGCATTCAAAAAAATGACAACCGTTTGGTTGCTCTTCAAGTTCCGGAGGGTCTGAAGATGCAAGCACTTGAAATGATGGATGAAATTGAATCAGGTTCAGGAGCCAAAGTAGTCCTTGCAGCAGATCCATGTTACGGTGCATGTGATTTGGTTCATGATAAGATGAAGATGATGGGAGTCGAACTTGTTGCTCATATGGGCCATTCACAAATGAACATCGACTCAGGTATGCCAACGCAATTTATTGATGTCACCTACGATGGAGACCCTGAACTTGCACCTGTTCTGCCCATGCTCAATGCTCATCTTCAAATCGCTAAGAAGAGAATGGAAGACCAACCATCTGAACAATTAACCGAAGAAGAAGCGCAAGAGCGCTTTATGGATGCGGTCGGGCGTATGACGCCGCTAAAGGATACGAAACTTGGATTGGTTGGAAGTATCCAGCACCTCCATCTTCTTCCAGAATTCCACGATCGCCTCGAACAAGCCGGTTTTGACGTCACAATCCCAATGGGTGGGGCACGCCTTACATTCCCGGGACAAGTACTAGGATGCAATTACTCGGGCGATGACGATACCATTGGGCATTATCTCTTCCTCGGCAGTGGGGATTTCCATCCGATTGGCTTAGTCCTTCATACAGGGAAGCCGTTAGCTATGCTCGACCCATATTCAGGTGACGCGATTGAGATGTCATTCGAGCGAATTGAGCGTATACTACGTCAGCGATTCGGGTTGATCATGTCCTCCATGGATGCTGAAAAATTTGGCATCTTGATCGGTGAAAAGCCAGGACAAATGCGAAGAACGCTCGCTCTAAGAATGAAACGTTTACTCGAAAAGCATGGCAAAAAAGGATACCTGCTCGCTCTTGAACACGTTGGCCCTGAACTGATTGATTTCTATCCTGTTGATGCTTTTGTTAACACAGCATGTCCAAGAATTGCCATCGATGATGCCGTCAAATATGCAAAACCTCTCATCACACCATTCGAACTCGAAGTCGCTCTTGGTGAAAAGAAATGGGAACTTGGCTATCAATTCGATGAAATCCCTTGAACTTCGCATTCTTTTGCATGGAATCGAGCGAGTGTTCAAGAACGGTTGGCATCAAGACTAACTCAGTATGAGCGACTATCTCGACCGAATTGGTTCAGGATTCATCTTATTGCATCCTGACCCCCTCGACTTTGACTACATTCCAGAGGTCATGGTCGGTCGAGAATCCATCCAAGAGACGCTTGCAGGGAAATTTCACTCCATCGCTCATCCAAATGGAAGTGCGAATGTGGTGATTACTGGACCTGTTGGAAGCGGGAAAACGCTCCTTGCTCGGACATTTTGCCGCGATATTGAACATCATCTGCGAAACAAACGTGCGATTCAAAGCGTCCACATCAACTGTCGAAATGCAACAACGAATGTGCGAGTTGCACAACGGATCGTCCAATCTTTGGATCCAGGTCATCCGGATCGTGGCCTCTCGATGGGAGAGTTGTTGAGCAGCCTCAGAAAGTTGTTGAGAAACAACAGTCGCCATCTGATTATTGTGTTGGACGAGGTCGATCACCTGTTGAGAAAATCGGGGAATGACCTGATCTATCAGTTACTTCGAATCGATGAGGATCAAGAAGGGAGTGGGACGCTTTCTCTGATTCTTATCAGTCAAGAACAAGTTCTCGATGTTCTCGAAAACGCTGTTATTTCCCGATTTGGGCATACCAATCACCTACCGATTCCACCGTACGAGATGAAAGGACTTCTTGCCATTGCACGCCAACGAGCTGAGGCTGCCTTGAATTCGAAATCATGGGATGAAGAGATTCTGAAACTCATCGCTACATCTGCAGCCCCGTCTGGCGATGCTCGACAAGTGATTGAATTACTCAAAGCAGCAGTTGAGCACGCTGAATCAGATGGACATAGGACCATCATGGCCGAACATGTCCAAACCAAGGCTCGAGATGTCCCGCAGGTTATGCCGGAGGACGTCCTTGACGAGTTATCGGGCCACTCGATGTTGGTCCTACTCGGAATTTGCAGAAGGCTGCGGAAGGCTGAATTCATGACCAGCAAAGATGTTGAATCAATCTATGCAGTCGTCTGTGAGGAGTATGAAGTCAAACCTCGTAGCCACACAACAGTTTGGAAATTTCTCAAGCACATTGAGACATTGAACATCATTTCAACCCGCGTCGACACGGTTGGCGAAGGACGCGGGCGAACAACGCACATCTCCATGCCACATGCTCTTCCGATGGATGTTGCTGCTCGTATTGAAGGACGTGTGGCTCGAAAACTCAAACGCATGTGAACAAATAGCATGCGGTGAGGCTAAATAGGGGTCGTTTGTCGCTAGGTTGCTAGAGGAATGCGTCATGGCTGATGGAAATTCATTTGTTGCAGTGGTCAACGATACCACAACGAAGTTGACCCGTACCACCAAGAACGGTAAGGAGAAGACATATTCCCCCTCGTTCAAGACGGTTATTTCTGGAAACAATCACGCTCAATTGCTCGGTAAGAAAATTGGCGATGTTATCGATGGAATCTTCGTTGGAGAAGGTGAATCGACCCTAACTGGCTACAAACTCGAAATTACTGGTGGATCCGATAAGACTGGAACACCTATGCGTCGAGATCTTGAAGGCGGTTCCCGTCAAGCAATTCTCGTCACCGCTTCAACTGGTTTCAAGGGACACAACCTCGTTTCCAAAACCAAGAAAGGTGAGAAAAAGCGATTCCGATACAAGCCAGAAGGTATGCGTAAGCGACGTGTTTTCCGTGGAAACACAATTACACAAGACACACGTCAAATCAATCTCAAAGTTGTTGATGCCGGAAACATCGGTCTTGACAAGTTGCTCGGTGAGGAAGAAGCTGCAGCGGAGTGAAACCCGAGAGGGTTTAATCGATGAATAAGGAGGAATGGAAGCATGGCACGAACGCTTCCATCCCAGCCTGAAGTCAACATTGGCCTTGTGGGCCATGTCGATCATGGAAAAACAACCCTTACCCAGGCTTTGTCTGGCGTTTGGACAGATACACATTCAGAAGAGCGACGCCGTGGTATTTCCATTAAACTCGGCTATGCTGATACAGCCTTCTACAAGACGGGGACTGGGCAATACTATGCAACAGGTCGCCATCCAGAAGGTGGAAAGGATGTCGAAAATGAACTTCAACGTGTTGTTTCGTTCGTTGATGCACCAGGTCACGAGACCCTCATGGCAATTATGATTACAGGCGCATCGATTATGGATGGCGCTATGCTCATGGTTGCTGCCAATGAAACATGCCCTCAACCGCAAACCCGAGAACACTTGATGGCGCTTGAAATAGCTGGAATCAAGAACATCGTCATCGTTCAAAATAAAATCGATTTGGTTTCAAGGGATCGGGCGATGGAATCCTACAACGAAATCAAAACATTCCTCAAGGACACCATCGCTGAAGATGCACCTATTATTCCGGTCTCAGCACATCATGACGTGAACCTCGATATCCTCATTGAAGCCATTGAAATGACAATTCCTACACCAAATCGAGAGTCGGATGAGCGAGCAGTTATGCACATCGCACGTTCATTTGATGTAAATCGACCAGGAACACGACCTTCGAAGTTAACAGGTGGTGTCATTGGTGGATCAATCGTTGAAGGGACATTCCGAGAGGGTGATGAGATCATCATCGGACCTGGACGCAAAATTGAGAATGGAAACAAATCACATTGGGAACCCATTGAAACCACGATTACGAGCATGCAAGGAGGCGGTGGAAAGCGTGACGAAATGAACGCTGGAGGATTGTGTGGATTTGGAACGCTTCTCGACCCTTCCGTTACAACTGCAGACAACCTTTCAGGGCAAGTCCTTGCAAAGAAAGGTGAACTTCCAGAGGTTCGTTCAGAATGTGCTATTGAAATTCATTTGATGAAAAACATGGTTGCAGGAGATGATGATGAACCAAATACAATTCATCCTCTTCGAAACAATGAGATGCTGATGGTGAATGTTGCTACATCCACATCGGTTGGTGTCGTCAAAGGAATTGAGAAAGGAAAAGCAAACCTCCAACTTCGTTTACCGATTTGCGCAGATAAGGGCCAGAGGGTTTCGCTCTCTCGTCGCGTCGGTGCCAGATGGCGGCTTATTGGCCATGGAACCATTCTTTGAGGTGTTGACATGGGCGATGTGCTCATCGATGCTTGTGGATGGGTTGCACTGATTGATGGCGCATTCAACATTGATGCATCCTTGTCGCAATTGGTTGGCCCTCCACAATTCATTCTCGTCGATTTGGTCCTTGATGAATTAGAGACGATTGAAGCAAGTCGTCCTCGAGGAAAGAGGCTCATGCTCGACCTCTTACTTCAGCGTTCAACCTTGATTGATTCTCAACCAATTCATACAGATGATGTGCTTTTAGAAATCGCAATCGA
>JASLVI010000104.1 GCA_030741455.1 Candidatus Poseidoniaceae archaeon
TGCGAACATTCATCGCTTGGATGGATTGCATGGAATGGTCCACTTACGTCCTCAACTTCGTCCAAAGAGCGTTGCATCGATTCCAAAAATCGCTGTACGTCGTTTGATTGGCAATGGTGTACACGATCGAGGAGAAGTTCTTGAGATTCCTGAATCACTGCTTGATGGTATTGATTTGAGCATAGCCGATGAAGGCAAGTATGATGGTGATGCGTGGGACTTCCTATCGATGATTTCAATGCAGGATGGTGTTGTTTCACAATCCGTGACCGTTGCGAGTGAGGCTGTTTTGATGGGTGTTCCAACCCTACTTGTAAGTGATGCAGAGCGAGGTTTTCTCGACCGTTTACAGGCTGATGGCTATCCACTGTTTCGATTACGAAGTGGAGATAATGTTGAGGAAATCCATGCACAATTCCTTGCAGGGCTACATCTTACTGAAGCACTTGAACTTCCAGAATGGCCAAACACTCGTCAACAATTTGCCGATTTCATTGGCTCTGAATTGATCGATTAAGCCAACGTTCAACGATTTCTCCATGGTCACCTGCAAGGACAAGTCGCCCTTCGAGAATATCTGAAATCGGCCAGAATCGAGCATCTTGTGCATCATCGCCTCCCTTTGGCTCACCTTCAGCATCAACTTCGTAGACGATGCTAACGATGTGCTTTCGTGGATCACGTTGAGGGTCGCCCATGACCATCAGGAGTTGTGGATTACGTCCTTCAAGACCAGCTTCTTCACTCAATTCGCGGAGGACGGCTTCTTCGGGACGCTCGCCTTGATCAACAAAACCCCCGGGAAGCACCCAAGAACCTGCGGATGGGGGAAACTTTCGCTGAACGAGAAGTATGTCGTCTCCACGGCGCACACACGCATCAACCGCCAATGCAGGATTGAGGTAGCCTTGACATTCGTCGCATTGAGCCATTTCATTCACCGAATCTTCGCTTTCGCATTTGATAGGTTTGAACGGCTTTGAGGAGGTCCTTCTTCTTGAACGAAGGCCAAAATACGTCCGAGAAGTACAATTCAGAATATGCCATTTGCCATAACAAAAAGTTGCTAATTCGTTCCTCTCCACTGGTCCGAATGACAAGATCTGGATCTGGCATATCCGCAGTATAGAGATGTTCTGAAACAGTTTGTTCAGTAATTTCTTCCAACGCTAATTCGCCAGATTTGTGCAGGTCAGCGATGTTTTGAATGGCATGAATCAATTCCTCTCGAGCCCCATATGCAAGACAAACGGTAAACACGAAATCGTTGTAATCAGCCGTTTTCGATTCAGCATAATCAATCGCATCGTTCACGTGTTGAGGAAGGAGTTCTCTTCGGCCAATGATTTGAACGCGCACATTGTTTTCATGGATTCGAGGATCTTCTGCAATCGATTTGAGCCCCTCAACATAGAGTTTGAACAACGTGTTGAGCTCCTTTTCGGGACGACTAAGATTTTCAGTTGAAAGTGCATAAACAGTAAACCATGGAATTCCGAGTTCAAGGACCCAATCGAGTACGGCTTCAAGTCGTTGTTTTCCTATTCGATGGCCGACATGTGTAGCAAGATTTGAACGCCATGCAAACCGACGATTTCCGTCCATGATGATGGCAAGGTGCTTTGGCTGAATCTCATGTTCCAGAACTTCGCGAAGGAGTTTTGCCTCAACCGCTTGGCCGAGAACGTCACCCATCTTTTCGCTTATTCCCATGGCCGTCCCGTTGATTCCAAATTGTTCTCTTGTTTCATTCCATCCCTTTGGCTACAAAGACACATTGAATGGGAAGTGCCAATGTGGATTGTTCATGGAGGGCGAATCATGGTGGCCTCAAGGCATCGCCATCTCCTCGTTGGAAGAGTCGCTTGATTCTGGCAAATTGACTACTAAATGGGGGCCTGTGTCTTGTTGGGACGTCCGAATTTGTTTGGAAACAACATGGTGGAAACAAGCAAAGAAAGATGCCTGGGGAATCTTGGATGAACTTAATCCAACGTCAATTAAGATTCTATTGAACGATCGAAATCGAACACTTATGCAACTTGATGAAACATACATCGCTCTTGCCTATTCAATTCCAACCAGCAATCGAACATCTTCACTTCATCAAACATCGAATCTCCAATCAGTTCTCACGTCAACAAACCTCCTTCTTCCGATTGGAGGCTTATCGCTCGATGGAAACGATGCATTACTCATCTTCCCTCATGCTGAATTAACGGAGACAACACCGGAATGGTTGGGTCAATCATTGGGTGAAATTCAGAATAAACTTGCTCCATCTTCAAGTCCAAATGATCAGAAACGATGGAATCAACGATTGAAAGATCTTGAAGATGAACTGAAACCAAACACGCTTTGGCGTGCTCCTCACGCTTCGACAACGGTTGGAATTCCATCTGTACGAATCCATCCAAACTGGATTTTTGATGTAGAAGGTGTTCAACGTGCATTACCTCTTAACCAGAGTGTGAGTGAACTGCTTCTATGTGGTGCTGAGCGCCTTCCTGGTCTTGCAGAATTCATTCATCTTGAGGGGCGATTGGTCGAAGAGAAGGGATACAATTCAGAACAAATTGCTGTCTTCTATGAGCATTGGAAGCGTAATGTACCTAACTCGTGGACAAGCCGTAAGGCAATGTCAACGGTTCTTGGAGGGGCATGGATTTGGCGATACTACGACGTACTGGTTGTCAATGCTGAATCGGTCTTGTATGGCGATGAATCAAGATATGAATCTGCTCAGAAATGGCTGAAAGACGTTTCAAGATTGCAAGCACATCTTGGCGTATTGCGTGTTTGGAAAAGCGGTGTTTGGGTTGGTATTGCAGCAATGGTTGTCGCGTATTATTCATGGCAACTCGAGTCATTATCGACGATGAATTCCATTGGTCTTGCAGCAATGGGGGGGCTCATTTCAATTGGCTCAAATCTCCTCTATTGGAAGAAAGACCCGCCCGCATTTTGATTATCGCTGTTGGCGTATTCGTCCATCGTAGAATGAGAGATTCAACCCTTTGGCAAGTTCCATGAGGTCAAGAATGAGTGACTCACGAGCCTTACGTTCTGCAAGTGAGGAGTCAACGTTCCAGTACAAATTGAGTTCAATATCGATGGATTGTGCTGAAATCGTGTTGATGCTGCACCAAGATGCATCTTCCTTGGTTGTAGCATCATGATTGCGAATGAGATCGAGTGAACGTTGACAGAACAATTCAACCTTTTCAGGGTCGGAGTTGATATCGAGATGGACCATTGATTGCCATCGGCGCCATCTTCGTTTGCCCCAATTCTCGACCGGAATACTCACGAGATTCGCGTTTGGAATCGTAATGATCGTATCGACAGACGTACGGACCAATGTGGTACGAAGATTGATTTCGATGACTTCACCTTCTGACGAACCGATAACAACCCAATCGCCAACTTTGAAGGGGCGGTCGAGAAGTACAGTAATGGCACCAAAGAAATTCGAAATACTGTCTTTCGCAGCAAGTGCAAAAGCAAGTCCAGAAATTCCCAAACCTGCCAGGAGCGATGTGAGTTCAAACCCAAGCGCATCTGCAACAAAAATGGCTCCAACAAAGATGATGATGAAGCGAAGAACGCTTTCAAGAGCCGAGATGAGGGTCTTCTGCGTTCCATCGAGATCATCATCATTGTCGAGGAATCTTACGAGATCGTAGACGAGGTTAACCAATCGAAAAGCCCAGACGACAATCGAAACAACGAGGAGGAATTGCAAGACATCGGGAAGATATTCTGCCCAAGATGGCATCAGAATGTTTGGATTGCTCGGTTGCTCATTGACCAACATATCGAGTGTGACAAAAGCAAAAGCATAGCCTGCAACACTTCCAAGCGCTTTGTCACCTTTCTTGACCGTTTTTTGTCGAATCGTATCGTTACGAACAATGACGCCAAAAAAGCTGTGAGATACGTTACTAACAATCATTCGAAGAACAAAAGAAATGACGAGAATTGCTCCAAGAACGAGAAGTGTTGATTGTGAAAACCCGAAGAGTTCATCGCTTTCATAGGTGAGATTATCATACAGGCCCATGACCTTTGGTGGAACCTTTTCTTCAAGGTTCTTTCCTTTTGGACAAAACCGTTCCCGCGAGGGTTTCAAGTGTGGGGAGTATGTGGATGGAATGATAGCATGTCGTCCACACGTCGTCAACGCTCAGCCTTCGTCGCAATTTTCTTGCTCATGATGCCAATGATGCTGACATCCGTCTCATCGACAATGGCGACCTCGTTTGATGAAAACGAGTCTGGAAACACGCCCGAGGGTATTTGGAGTTCAGACTATGCTAACAGTGTTCATCCATGGGGCGGCGATGATCGTATTCAATTCAAGGAATATCACGACTATTTCACAATGCGTGAGCGTATGCTCCAACTGTCTGAAAAGACATACACGTATCAAGGTCAGACCGTTGACATCATGTCATTCCATGAGGGAATGAATGGTGGAATCAACGATCGTGGCGTAGAGATGTCTGCTGATAGCTATGAAGGACATTTCTACAATCATCCTTCGCCTTGGATGAAGATTACAGGTGGCGGTGAAGACCTTGAAGGCGTCTTTGGTGGCGAATGCAACGACTTTGTCGGCGACTGCGGAAACTACGAAGACATTCCAGATGTTCAGATGGTTGGAAACTTCCACGCTCGTGAATGGATGTCCTACGAAGTACCAATGCTGTTCCTCGAAATGCTTGCTCATTACTACGGAACGGTCGGTATTGACAACGATGGTGATGGATTGGTTGACGAAGATCCGTGGGGCGATGCAAACAATGACGGAATTCTTGATGATGATGGCGATTGTTTGTCGCTTGCAGCAGAATATCAAGATTCCAACGGCGATGGAAATCCGTGTGGCCCAGGAGACCTCGGCGTCGATGAAGACTTCTCGGAACAGCAACTCACTGACTTGGTTAACACTCGAGAAATCTATCTCGTACCGATGCTCAATGTCGATGGAAACCGTTACGATCGTGAAGAGTACTGTGGAGAAAATGCATGGGAAACATGTCCAACAAGTGGTTGGAGAAAGAACCTACGCGACAACACCGTTACCGGAGTGACACCTCTTCCTGACCTTGACGAAGAAGTAGATGAGGGCTGTGATGGTGTTGATCTTAACCGTAACTTCCAGTTTGAATGGGGTGCACCGCTCGGTGCAACAGGGCCACTTTTCCCTGGCATGTGCTATGCTGGACAGAACAACGACGTCTACAACGGACCTGTCGATGATACGGACAACGATGGAGATGGGCAAGTCAATGAAGATCACGTTGACGGAAACGACGATGATGCTGATGGACAAACCGATGAAGATTGGTGGGGAGGAAATTCCGAGCCAGAAACGCT
>JASLVI010000105.1 GCA_030741455.1 Candidatus Poseidoniaceae archaeon
ACAATTTCTACTGTTCTTGAAGCAACAATCAATGGAAGTCCATTGCAACTTGATTCAACGATTGACATGGTGATTATGAATCCACCATGGGGTGTGCAAACACCACGTGCAGATCGTGTCTTTTTTGAGACCATCTTTGCAATGGATATTCCGTTGGTCCATTTCATACACAGCATCGATGCTGAGCATTTGCTACCTCTAGCAAAGGATAACGGGTATGAATTGCATTCAATTTATCAAGATGATTTTCGACTTCCTGCTGCCTATGCACACCATTCAAAGAACAAGGCATCAACACGCATCCGTTGTTATCGTCTTGAGAAGAAGAAATGATGCGCCCCCATGTGAGGGGTTGAAAAGGGAGCATCGCTCGCATCAAAACAGCACAAGACATCGAAGCATCGGTGAAATGTGCAGCGAGTTGAAATTATGACGACGAGCCTCGTCACCCCCGGAACAGAGATTGGAACCGTTGGCGAACATCAAGCCGGCGAAGGAACGACCACCGTCGATGATCGAATCGTGGCAACAACAACTGGACACATGCGTATCGAAGACGGTCAAATCATCGTCGATGCTTCCAAATCCATTGTCAACATTGAGATTGGGGATACCGTTCTCTGTGTTTTTGAAAAGTTGCAAGAAAAAGGTGGAGAGGCTCGAATTCTTGTTGTTGAAGGCAAGAACGGCGACGTTCTTCCTCACCAACTTCATGGGCACTTCCATGTGACACGAATTGTCGATCGATTCCTCCACACCGTTGCAGATGCAGTTCGTCGACGCGATGTTGCACGAGCGGTTGTTACTGAAGTCGAACCTGTTGTTCGAATCGATTTCCGAGAACGAGAGGATTGTGGCGTCCTCCATGCGATTTGCCCTTCTTGTGGCGATACCCTCGAGGCCCGTGTTAACGGCGACTGGAATGTTGCTTGTCCGACTTGTGAATACGAAGGCTATCGAGCACTTGCCGATAATTTTGGAGCAGGTTGGGCTGAGTTGGACCAAGGTGCATCCGCACTCAATCTCTCAGGAAAGCGATGGGGGAGGGAGGCTGAACAACTCTTTGCGCATGGTTCATCCGGTCGCGCTACATACATTGCTGCAGACGTTCGAGAAGATGGACGTGAGCGCACATACTTCCGATTTGAAGGCCAAGGACAAGGCGGTGGCCGAGGACGAAAGGCAGCACCTGGATGTCGTCTCTTCGTTGGAGGACTCCCTCGAGAAGTTGACACGGAAAAACTTCGAGAATTGTTTGGAAAGCATGGCGACATGACCGACTGTATCGTCATGACCGATGACTCAGGAGCATCCAGAGGATTTGGATTTGTCACCTATACCGACAAGGCACATGCTGATGCTGCAATCAAGGAACTCGATGGCCATCGCCTGCATGGTCGTCGTATCGGTGTCCGTGATGCTGACAACAAAGAAAAGCGTTCGAAAGGTCCTGCAAAGGGTTTGAAACTTTACGTTGGTAACCTCCCATTCGATGCAGATGAGAAAGCCATCACCGCATTCTTTGGTGATAAGGCAACCATTAACGAAATTGCGATCGCAACCGACAAAGGCGGTAAACCGAAAGGTTTTGCATTCGTCTTCATCGATGAGAAAAGCAAGGCTGAAGATGTTGTCAAAGCCCTCAATGGACAAGAACTCAATGGACGACGTCTGAAGGTAGACATTTCACAATCAGGTGGAAAGAAAAAGCCACAAGGTGGGAAATCATCTCGTGAAATGAGAGCGATTGCTGAGGAAAAAGGAAAGAAGAAACGACGTTGATTCGTTTGTTCTAAATAACCGCTGTCTGCGATTTTTACGGACATAAGGCTATGTGGGGGTAGTCGAGACGAGGTTCATGGTTGAGAACGATTCACCTTCATGGCTCGTTCTTGATGGTTATGAGGATGAACCCGCTGCATTTGGTGTTCCTCCTTATGTTGGTTTCCACATTCGATATGTCTGTGGCGTATTAGAGCAGCATAAGATCGATTATACCTACCTAACCATCGATCAATGGCGATTGTTTTCTGAAGAAGAACGAGCGCATCACCTTCGTGAATTGGAGGGCTTTGTCTGCATTGCGGGTGCAGTTGTCCCAGGCCGTTACATTCGAGGAACGCCAATTTCGAGGAAGGAATCGACCGAATTGATTCGAACGTTGCCTCGCAACATTCCAGCTCTCTTCGGTGGTTGGGCCGTACGTGGATGGAAACAACAAGGATGGTTTCCACTTCGTTCGAATCTCTTTCTTGCAGTCCAAGATACGGATGCTACATTGAATGGTTTTCTCAAAACAGGTTCGTGGAAACACGAACGTCGAACGAGCGAAGAATGGACATCATGGGCACAACATGGAGCGCAAAGCAAAGCTGTTCTTCAACATCCAGATCTAGGAACTGAGGAAAAGAAAGGTCCACTGACATACGAAGTTGAAGTGTATCAAGGCTGTGTGCGATACAAACGAGGATGCAAATTTTGTATTGAGCCAAAGAAAGGTGTACCGATTTGGCGCACGCCAGAAGACATCATCCAAGAGGTCAAACTTGCACATGATGCTGGTGTTCGACATGTTCGACTCGGTGGAATGACTGATACCTACACCTACATGGCTGAAGGAGTTAAGGAACTTGAATATCCAATTCCGAATCCGGAACCTATTGCCAAATTGCTTCATGGTTTACGACAAGATGAGCGATTGAACATCCTCCATACCGATAATGGAAACCCATCCATCATCGCAGAAAACATTGAACCTTCAACAGAGATTACCAAAACTTTGGTTGAAACGCTCTCTGATGGAGCAGTTCTATCGTTTGGTCTCGAATCAGCCGATCCAAATGTTCATGCAGAAAATTGGTTAAATTGTGATTCCAATCAACTGAAGACAGCACTTCGACTGATCAACCAATATGGTCGAGAACGTGGCAATAGGGGCTTGCCAAAACTCCTTCCAGGATTGAATTTTATAGCCGGGCTCAATGGCGAACGAACTGAAACATACGATATGAATCTCAATCTTCTCCGTGAATTGAGAAAAGAAGGACTTCTCTTGAGAAGAATCAACATTCGACAAGTCGAAGGAGAAGGGTTCCAGGACATTCCTGAAGATGAATTCAAGCGTTTCAAATCAACTGTCCGTGATACCATCGATTCGCCACTACTGCAGGAATTGTTTCCTCTTGGACACACCCTCAAGGATGTTCATTGGGAAACGCACGACGGTCGAACTCGATTACCCGTCCACCTGAGCGATGAACACACAGGCCATCATGTCCATGGGCGAGCAGGGATAACCTTTGGTCGCCAAATTGGCGCCTATCCAATCCTCATTGGCGTCCCCTATCACATTCCGCTTGAATCCACTTCAAACATCATCATCACAGGACATGGAGCCCGATCAATAACGGGTGTCGAGACCGGACTGAACATCAAATCCGTGACAGAAAAACAACTTGAAGCAATTCCTGGTATTGGGAAGAAGGCGGCATGGAATCTCATTTCCTCTCGTGCAAAATTGATGCGTAAACAGGAGAATCCATCGCTGGAAGCGATCTTTGATGGAGCAAAAGTCAATCTCGATTCGACCATGTTGTCCGTATTGAGCGAAAAGTAATCTCAATGAATCCCCTTGACCACGTCATCGTATGCCGACATGGGTCATTACCGGTGCAAACAGAGGACTCGGACTTGAATTTGCCAAACAACTCCTTGCTGCTGGGCACACGGTCCTTGCAGGTGTTCGACGTCCTGAATCAATGGAATTTGAGCATGCGCAAATGACTGTGTTTCAACTCGATGTTGCCTCGACGACATCTGTCAAGGACTTTGCAGAACAGATTAAATCGGTCACTGATTCAATCGACGTTCTTGTCAACAATGCTGGGCGAATGGATGGACGATGGCAATCCATTGAGAAGGTTGATCCTGAACTTTCACTCGACGTCTTGAATGTCAATACCATTGGCCCATTACGAGTTTCACAAGCACTCTGGCCATTGCTTCAAGGTTCAACTCCAACAAAGATTGCCAACATTTCAAGCCTGATGGGTTCGATTGACGATTGTATGAGCGGTCGATCGTATGCATATCGAACCAGCAAGACGGGATTAAACATGATCACAAAGATTCTCGCAGTAGAAGGACAGAATGACAACATTACGGTGACATCCTATCATCCCGGTTGGGCCAAGACCGACATGGGTGGTGAACGTGCACCTGTTCCTGCTTCTGTATCTGTTGAAGGTCTCATCAACTTAATCAATCAACAAACAGAAGGGCGAAGCGGTCGGTTTTTTGAGTATACAGGAGACGAACTTCCATGGTAGAATCCATCTCGGAACAATTGAAAGATGCAGCATTACGCCTTTCAGAAGATTGTGATCGTGGAATCAATCGCATCTTGAAACATAAATTGGTTGCACATGTCACAAATCCTCTCGATTATGCATGGGCGTATCATGAGCAATTTATCGACAAATGGAGCGTATTTGGTGCAACGACGCTCCTTCTCGGCATGAATCCTGGGCCTTATGGAATGGCACAGACAGGTGTTCCATTTGGAGCAACTGCGATGGCTCGAGATATTCTACAAATTGAAGAACGAGATGTAAGAACGCCTCCAGGAGCACATCAAAAACGACCTATTGAAGGTTTATCGATGGAACGACAGGAGGTATCCGGAACACGATTTTGGTCGATGTTATCCGATCACTACGGTTCGACTGAAGCGATTTTTTCAAACATCTACGTCGTGAATCACTGCCCGCTTCTGATTCTTGGAGATACAGGTCGCAATGTAACGCCCGTTGATCTTCCAAAAACAACCATTGAACCCGTTTTGAAAGCATGTGACAAACACCTCAAGTCGGTTGTTGATATCATGGCGATTGAGTCGGTCATTGGTGTTGGAAACTATGCAAAAAAGCGTGCTCAGGCTGTACTGGAAGATGTCCATATCGATTCGATGTGGCATCCTAGCCCAGCATCACCACTTGCCAATCGTAATGGTGGAGCTGATTGGAAAGCTAATGCAATTTCAAAAATCCCCTAACCATCAAGAATCGGGGATGAAATTAAGTGTAGTAATGCACACCGCTACCCATGCAACAACAACTTGCTTGGGAACGACAGCCAAACGACCGCCAGTGGGTACAACCCGAAGGGGACGACCCTCGTACACTCTATCAAATGCTGATGACAAGTGCAGAACGCTTCAGCAGTCATCCTTGTTTTGGCTACATTCCTGGACCAGGTATGCCTCGAGTCCACCTCACCTACCAAGAATTCGGTGAACTTGCAACCGCAGTTGGAAAGCAACTTCGTGATGTTGGCGTCAATGCTGGAGATCGTGTTGCTATGATTCTGAACAACTC
>JASLVI010000106.1 GCA_030741455.1 Candidatus Poseidoniaceae archaeon
TTGATATCTTCATGGGCAGCAGAGCGAACAGCACCTTCTGGTGTTGAAGAATCCAATGGAGGATAGTGGATGATGCGCATGATGGTGTTGCCTTTCTCAGCCATTGAAGGAAGCCAAGTGGAATCTTTTCCAAGATAGATGCTGCATGCAGAAAGGAGTTGATTTGAAATCGTCTCCATTTGGTTGTAGAGGTCATCGACCTTTTCCTCAAATTTTGGAATATGTTCATTCGGCCATATATTCATTGGATATTTGTTGTCAGTTTCACTTCCTTGTTGACCGCGTCCAGTTTGCCAGAATTCTTTCAAATCAGGTGCAGGATTGTCCTTGGCGTGCTCTACACCAAAAGCAGTATAGCCCCGTTGGTGCGATATCTCTGGCTTTGCATACAATCGTTTCACCGATTCGTCGAGCATGAAAAACGACTCGGCTTCGTGGTATGTATCCTCGATCAAGGAGAGATCAATACCGTGATTGGTCAGTGCAAAGAAGCCAATGTCTGCGAGTGAATCACCAACTGCTTGGATAAAGGATTGGACACGTCGTTCATCACCGGATAGAAAATCACTGAGATCAGCGATTGGTAATGGACGGGTCAACGAATCACCTGTTATCTCGTAGTTTTGCAATCAAGCGAAGCATTTCGAAATACAACCAAATGACTGTGACCATGACGCCAAAGGCACCCCACCATTCTTGTTGCTTTGGAGCACCCATTCGTACCCCTGCATCGATCATCCCAAAATTCGAGATGAGCATCATGGCTGCCACAGTAATGATGAACAAACTAATGGCAATACCGATCGGTCCTGAGGAATGCAGGAACGGAACTGTCCACGGTGTGAGGAATACCAAGAAGATGTTGATGAAATAGACGAGGAAAATAGATCCAGCCAGCGTGTACACGATCTTGTTGAATGTCGGTGTTGGTCGTAGGATGCCCACTGAATAGATTGTCAACATGCAAACAACGACAGCGAATGTGGCAAGTCCTGCCTGTATCGCAATGCCGGGATACATCAACTCGAAGAAGAGCGTAAGCGGTCCAATGAAGAGGCCTTCAAGAGCTGCGTAAACAATAACAAAGGTGGCCGGTTCGGTCGGTCGAGAAAACCAGAGATAGAACCCCATGCCCATTGTAGCAAACATGCCAAACAGCATCATCGGATAGAGAAGTGTAGGCATGATGAAGCCTAATGCGACTGATGTGACCGCACTTGCAGTTGCAATTCCAAAGAGAATTCCAGTTTTTTGCAGTGTGCCTTCAAGTGTCATTCGGTCGTAACCTTGAATCGTATTCCAGAATTTTGGTTGAAAGACAGGGTTCGTCGAGTTGTATGCCATGACATTCCTTGTCATCGGTCCTTTGTCAAGGTTACGCGACTTATCCCTGTTCAGAGACCTGTTGTTGGTAGTATTCTTCCAACTGGTCAAGCGTCCAACCTAAGTCGAGATATTGCTGCAACATTGCTTCATCCCAGCCTGGGAATCGATCGAGTTCACTGGCGGGCTTGGATTCGACATCGTCTTGTCGGCCATCCAATACAGGTTGTTCCCATTCAGCATCCGTTCCTACAACATCATCGATGTGTTGGTCGGTCACCCAATCTTTACGCTTTTCATTTTCCTTACGTGATTGAACGATTCCATAGACTGCTCCGATGAGTAAGAGAAGGCCACCAAGCATGAGGAGGAGCATGAAGGTCTCACCGAATCCTTCTTCGGCAGCTCCACTCGAATCGCCAGCTTTTTGATTTCGTTGGTCGGAGGAGCAACCCGAAACATCGGTTGGTGTATTCGCTGGTGTATCGGGGCAATCGTCATCAGCATTGAGAACACCATCTTGATCATCATCCACACTTGTTTCATTCGATTGATTCTCATTTGGATCAACTGGCTCGATACCACCGAGATCACATCCTAGTGCCTCAGATTCATTCACGCCATCTCCATCTGCATCAGCGAGATTGATGGCGTCCGATGGAGAGACATCTTCCATATCTGGGTCAAGCGCAGTCGCTTGAGCCCAACTGACTTCAACAGCATCGAGGATACAGTCTCCGTCCGTATCAACATTCAAAGGATGCCCACCAAGCGTGTACTCATCGAGATTGGACAGTCCATCGTTATCGTTGTCCATGTCCGCTTCCAATACGCCTCCATGCATCGAAATTGTTCGATTCAGACCATTGTTCACTTCGAAAATATCTGGCAGGCCGTCATTGTCCGTATCGGTTACATTGTCGAGTCGATTCCAATCCGCATACCAGGAGGCGACAAACGGTGCAGCCACTTCTGTTGAGGTGACGATAAGGCCCATTTCTCGATTACGGACCATTGCTGAATCGCCCCAATTGATGCTCGAAATGAGGACGGATTCACCATCGACAATCGCACCTTTGTTGTGGAGTTTCATCACATCATCATCTTCACTCATGATAATTGCAGATGCATCCCATCCGTTGGTGATGTTCCAATCGTTGTTGATTCGATCGACAACATCTTGAATGTCTTCGTCAAGGTATGCTCCATTGATGATTAAGCGAATTGAAACGCCATCCGAAGCAGCTTGCTGAAGTGCGGAAATCAGTGGGTTTTCACCCCATCCCCACTTCCAATCTAAGTCAAGGTATTGAAGTGAAAGCAAGATTTCGTTCTCAGCAGATTGAATCATTTCGGTCAATCCTTCTACACAATCGTCAGGACATGTGAGGAGTTGTCCACTGAATGTTCCTGTGAAAGCAGATGCTGTCGCCTGATCAATAACTTGGGCATCAGGAATCACATAGGAATTTGTTGGAGGTGTGGAGGAAACCGCTTGAACGTACATCGAATTTTCATCGAATGCCATGTTCGAGCGAACATTCGTTGCAAGTTGAACACTGTCTACAAGAATTCCCCAGTCTCGATTGCCCCTGTCCCCATCGTATGGAAGTGAGGAGGGTTTCCAATTTCCAGATCCAATCCACACCGAGGCATCATCGCGTACTGCTACCTTTGAATGGAGGTAAAGGTAAGGATCATCTCCCGATCCTCCAAACCAATGGACACTAATTCCTCCTTCCTTGAGTGCGTAAGCATATGCTTCTTGGGCGACTTTGTCGTTGTAATTCCACCAGTCTTCTGGTTCGTTGAGAACGACCGTAACATCCACGCCTCGACTCTTTGCATCGATCAGTGCTTGCGTCAATTCGCTTGATTGAATGATGTACATATGGACATGGAGTGAGGTTTGGGCGTCTCCAATCCAATTGAGTATGTCCATTAATCCATGTTCTGGAGCGATGAGCGGCGTAATTGTGGTCGCATCATCAAAGGATGAATCTGCACAGAAATCACTGGCTCCTAGCCGGCCCCAGCGTTGGTGCCAATCAACGGATTGATTGGTATCGGTCATCAAACCACAACCATCGCCACGGTACAGAATCAGGTTGTCAATCCCATTAACAGGCTCTGAAAGGGAGACTCCACTCCAACCTTCACTATCAACTGGTCCGTTTTTGTAGACGATTGTATCAGCGATGACGCCTGTTGGATGAATGAGTTGGAGCGCCATTCCACTGTCGAGGAGGAAGATTGGGTTGTCCATTGCAATGCCCATGTCGATGATGTCTCCATCCTCAAACAATTCCAAAGCTGACACATCGTTTGAGAGTTTAATCGAGGCCCCTGCATCAATTTGTAAATTCGTGATATCGGATTCAAATGAGGTTCCATCGGAAGCGATTCGCTTGACCTTCCATCCATTGAGAATCGCAGATTCAGTACCAATATTGGTGAGCTCAAAGAACTCCATTTCGGTTGAAATTGATGATATTCCATCCCACATAATCGAACTAAATTTGATGTCATCAATGGATGCCATGACGCTCGCATCAGGTTCTGGCGATCCTGGAGTTGGCCACATGAATTCAATCCATTCTTGGTTCGTATTGTTGTATCCATACGTTGCACACGTTGTGCTAAGCGATGAGGCAGGTGGTGCGATGGAAAGAACAAGTTCACCATCAGGGTTGAGAACATCCATGGTACTCACATCGTCCAATTCAGGGCCGAAGATGTCGTGCTGAAGTTCGACAACAACTCGACTCATCGGCGTAAGGATTGCATCTCCTGATGTGGATTCCCAAAGCCTGCTCGCATCGATGAACTGTCGTCCCATCAGAGGGTTGGTTGGGTAATCAGCATGCAGTATCCATCGACTCAGATTAATGTCCGATGTTCCTTGATTGTAGAATTCAATCCAATCAGGTCCGGGTTGGAATGCTGAATTATCGCATGAAGTTGCAATTTCAGTGACGATGAGATCTTCGCTTCCTGAATATGCAGGCCATACTGGATTTTCCTCACCCGGTGTTGACCAAGCGCTGTTAAGCCAATCAGCTTCACTCCAAGTGGTGGATGATGATGGTGCATTGGTTCCTGACGGGCCAGCTCCTGCGTGAGTTTCTGTATTATTGATGAGGGAAACGCCTTCGAGCGTATGTGTCCATTGTGCAGAATGGACCGCTACGCCGTTGCCATCGTAAAGGAAAATCTGGTCGGGTGTCGTGTGCTTAAGATAGAATTGTGAGGTTCCGTTCAATGCGATAAGGACAGTTTCACCCGGTTGCAATACCGTGTCGGATTTTGCAGGCATGTTGTATTGATGCAGGATAAGTGTACGACCTGCTGCAGAGAATCTCCATCCCGCTACATCGACCTCTTCCGATCCAATGTTCTGAATCTCAATCCACTCGCCACTCGGGTAAGATGCAGAGTCACTTCCGACTGCATCAGGAAGGACCTCTGTAATTTTGACATCCCCAGTTGTTGGCGTTGGCGTAGGGTTGGGTTGCCCTGGCGATGGGGAAATTGAAGGCGTCCATGGAGCATGGTAATTTTGCCCTCTTAGTAACGAGATGTTCGGACCGTAATTGGTTGTGTAATGCGCCATATCCATGATCAATCCAGTGGCATCACGAAGTACGAGGTGGTTGTGATTATCCCAAAGCCGTGTATCGCCTGTGAATTCAACAAGGCGACGTTCTCCTGCTTGAATCATCGTACTTCCTTGTGAACTGTTGACAACGATGGAGCCAGGGTCAAGATAAGTGACATTCCCCATTCCATCAATGATCGACCATGCGTTGAGGTCGATGTCGCTGGTTCCTTCATTGTACAGTTCAATCCATTCGCCATCTGGTGCAGAACTCATGTCGGAAGTACTGACTGGTAGAATTTCGTTGATTCGAACATCGCCACTGGCTGTAATGTCGCCTAATTCGGGTGCGTTGGTCGCATTCGGTGTCGGATAGGTTGCATGATTCCACAAGCCGCCGTTTGCTGATGCTTCAAGTGAAAAA
>JASLVI010000107.1 GCA_030741455.1 Candidatus Poseidoniaceae archaeon
GCTAAACTCGCAGAACTCATGCCATTGAGTGCAATTGAGATCAAAGCTGTCATGGCGAGTCGCCGGGCTTCCATCGATGATGGAGACATCAGCGCTGTTATCGAACTTGTTCGACAACACGTTGGCATTGAATGAACCACATAACCGGAAGTGATTGCCATGAGCCGCCCAGGCCGTGATTATACCCCTCGTAAATTCAACAAGTCGAAGCCAAGCGTCGACACGTCCATGCCACCCCCTGCAGCTGGACGCAAGGAGGTTCCTAAGCCTCAAAAGAAACCTGAGCAGCAGCCCCGTCGTCAACAACGACAACCTCAACGTCGAAACAACCGAGGGAATCAACGCCCACAACAACGCCGGCGTGAGGGTCAACCGCTCTACGATGCAAAATGGGTTCGCGTTGTCGAACATGATCTTGCAGAAGGTGTCGTGACAGGATTTACCGAAGATACGGTGATTCCGTGCCGGATCGCTATCGAATCCACCGAGGCGCTTCTACCAAGCATGCGTATCTATGTTGGTGGCGATGGCGAAGGTTCACCTGAAGGTTCCATCTTGGGCGGCGCTCGAATGGATAAGATGTCAAATTCTGCAAAATTGGATTTTCCCCTTATTCTCCAATTGTTCGTTGAAGAACATGGCAAACACTTTGTTGATGCATTCTTCAACAAGGCAGGCAACTTATCCCTCAAGCAACATGCCTTTGAATTGCTTGCAGGCATTGGTAACAAGAAGGCCTTGCAAATGGCTGAATTGAGAGGGTCTTCTGGTTTTGCATCGATGGAAGAATTGAATGATAAGTGTGGTATCGATTCTGCCGAACTCCTTGCTCGAAGATTTTTCTCAGAAGTTGAAGATCGAACTCTCCAACCTCGCCTCATCGACCACCTGTTCCCGGTGAATGCATGATTTCTTCCCGCGAACTGGTCGACCGTCTCCGGGCCTATCAACCCCCTAATACAGAATTAGGCCAGCATTTCCTCATCGATGATGAGATGCTTCAACGTATGGTGAAGATTCCACAAGTCACTGAGGATGACCACGTTCTCGAAATCGGACCCGGTCCTGGTACGCTTACACAACACCTACTTGCAAGCGGCGCACAAGTCACTGCAATCGAAATTGATGATGCGCCCGTTCTTCATCTCGATGAAGTCTTTCGAGAAGAGCAAAATACACGACGATTCATTCTCCATCATGATGATGCGTTGACGGCATCTTGGCCAAACGACATTACCAAAGTTGTCGCCAATATTCCATACCAGATCTCATCACCATTAATCGAGAAACTAACTCGCCATCTGAAGGAACAAACCGATTCTTTGACACACGTTGTTCTTATGGTTCAGCTTGAATTTGGCCAACGACTCTCAATGAATCATCCAGCAGATGTAGGTTCGCTTGGGATGACTGTGGCCTTAGATTGGGATGTTGAAGCCCATCATATTGTCGCGCCTCATCATTTTAGTCCACAACCAGCTGTTCAGTCACAAGTCATCGAACTGCGTCCGCACAATCGGGTGTTTCCCGTCGATAAACGACTCTTGCGACAGATGATTCATCTTACGTTTGATCAGCGGAGAAAGAAAATACGATCGACGTTGAAGCGAGTCCCTCGAAGGCTTTCTCGGATCAAAGGTTGGCATACACAACGATGGAAAAAGGCCATCGAATCCATTCAGGATTTGGAGATTCTAGACGCACGTCCTGAAGAATTGACAATGGATGATTGGATTGAACTTGCAAGGAAGGTTGAAAAAGGCTCGATATGATAATCAATACTAAACAAAGGCAGGGGAGGGTTTTCTTAGGAAGGTCCCCTCGCCTGACATTGTCGGAGGGGATGATATGGCAAAGAAAGACACCTACCTTGCACTACTGCGTCGAGGAATCGACGACTCAACCGCTCAACTGCTCGCTGACGCAGGTCTCAAAATTGGTGATCTAAAGAAAATTGATGCGGATAAGCTTGTTGAAAATTATGGACTCAAGCAAGACATCGCTGAAGGTGTCATCAGCATCATCACCGCTGGCCCACAAAGTCACGGAAAGGAACGTTTCCTCACCAAGGTTCTCGCTCCTGATCGTAAGCAAGAAAGCCGTATCGAAGAAATGCGGTTCAAGCGTAAGCAAAAGGATGTACTGAGCGAACTTGCTGAACAAAAGGAACGTATCAAACTCGCGAAGGTCACTGCATTCAAGGACAAGAAGCTCATCATGAATCGCCTCGGTAAAACCGTTGAGTTAATTGTAAAATTGGAGAACAGCCTTGATGACGAAGGAAAGGATGACCAGAAGGTCAAGATTCGAGATCAACTCGAAACTCGCGGTCTTGAAGCTGCCCGTGATCACGAAATGCTTGAGTTGGAAGGAACCCCTCAGGACATCGTTGATTTCCGCCGCAAACACGTTCCAGCGCTTATCTTCCATGCTTGCCCAGAATGCGGTGATGAGATGGATCCTCGACAATCTCGAGATATGGACCGAAGCGAAGATTATGCCCTCATTTGTTGGGAGTGCGAAACCAGTTTTACACCCTCGCTGAGCGACATGGTCAACACTCGACTTGAGAACGGTTCTCGAATCACCATCGATGTCGATAAGCCTCCACGCAACCCCGTTCCACCGAAACCCGCAAACATGGGCTTTGCAGACGTCAATGAACAACTCAGAAAGGATCTCGAAGCAACCGGTGCCACAGCGGATCTCATCAGTGCTGAGATTGAGTCCAGCGGCCTTACTGGTGGCCTCATGGACATCAATGATTGGATTGACCAGACCCTTGCAGTCAAAGGCTACATCCAAGCACAGGAAGATCGTGAAGACTTCATCCTCCGTACTGGCGCTGGTGCAACTAAGTTCAACAAGTGGATGAAGAAGGCAGGATTGTTCTTCAACAAGCAAACGGGTCGTTGGACTCGAAACAAGCCAGGCCGTTGAGGTGAAACCATCGCTCAACCTGCCGTGGTTCGATTCTTCCGTGGCCTCCAACTCCTTGGACAAGCGATTGTTGAGCAAGACGTACCTCTTGCCGAACTTGCACAAACCGCTGGCGTAGTCATTCCTACAAACTGCACATCAGGCACGTGTGGAACTTGTATGATTACCCTCCTAAAGGGCGATGTTCCACTTCCTGAAGAACTTCCACCAGGCCTTGATGAAGACATGGTTGAGGAACAAGCACGACTCGGTTGTATCGGTTGTCCATCCGGTGATGTTGACATCGATGTTCGACCTCCACTTTGAGGTGAATGGATGTTTGAAGAGTGGGGGGGAATCGAGTGGGTCCTTCTTGTCATCAATGCAATTGCATTGTACATTGCTGGACGATTTCTCGTACGAAAACTCAAGAAGAAATTCGAAGAAGTTGAGAAACGCCAGGCCCTTCATCGACGCATGGATGACCTTTGAGTTGAGTTCAAGAACCTTGGACATCAAGAGCAAACATGGACGAAATTGAACCAACCCCTGTTGGCAAGTTTGTCCAGTCGTTACGCGCTCGTTTACGCTCGGATGATCGAAATCAACACTGCCTTCTGAAGGGTGAAATCAGTCAATGGAAACCCTATGCATCTGGGCATACATACTTCAGTTTACGAGATGATGGAGGACAGATTAGTGCCGTGATTTGGAAGGGCCGATGCCGGATTCCTGACGGTATTAAAGACGGTCAAGAAGTGCTTGTCATCGGAAGTGTCGACCTCTATCCAGCACGTGGTCAGTTGCAAATTGTTGTTGAACGCATCGAGCTCATTCAGAAGATTGGTGCAATGGAACAACAAAAGCAGAAACTATTGCTTCAACTTCGGCAAGAAGGTGTTCTCGATAGGCCGAGAAAATCACTTCCTTCCTTTCCAAAACATCTTGTCATTGTAACAGGGAAAGATTCTGCTGCACTCGCAGATATGCTTCAATTGTCCCAATCAAGGTGGCCGGGAATACGGACGACCGTAGTTGGCGTTACCGTTCAAGGCGAGAAAGCGGTTGAAGAAATCGTACGCGGGCTTGCAGTTGCACGAGATCTCAATCGAGAAAGTATTGCATCTTCGCTCGCAATCCCTCCATGTGACATTGTCATTGTAGGACGAGGAGGGGGTTCCCCCGAAGACCTGTGGGCGTTCAATCTTGAAGCAGTTGCACGTTCCATCGCTGCTATGCCGATGCCGGTCATATCTGCAGTCGGTCACGAATCCGACATTTTAGTCAGTGATCTGGTTGCTGATGTTCGCGCCTCAACGCCAAGTCATGCAGTCGAGTGTTGTGTACCATTGGTGGACGGCCATCTTGCCTATCTTCTTGATTGTGAAGATCGAATGTTGCAAGGAACACTACGGCAGTTCAACGATGCACGTCAGCAACTTCAGCAACTCACACTACGGCTCCAACTTGCACCAAGCAAGGGTGTTTCAGAAGCCGTACGCCATCTCGAGCGGCTTGGTAGCGATCTTCATCAACGCACAACCGCAGCACTCCAACTTCACAAACAGCGACTTGCAGTTCTCGGAAATGCCTTGCAAATATCGCATCCAAAACGAGTTCTTGAACGAGGTTACATGATGGGTGTTGATGACAAAGGCAAGGTCATCTCCAGCGTTTCTGAACTTAGCAAAGGACAGACTGTATCACTCCAGTTTGCGGATGGTGAAGCTGACGCAAACATTGACAACATACGACAACACGAGGAAGAAACATGACCGAAGAAACCTATTCAGATGCACTACGACGACTGGAAGCCATCGTTGCTGAATTAGAACGTGGAGGTATGGATTTGGAAACAACACTCCAACGTTTTGAAGAAGGTTCAAAATTGCTAGAGCGATGTCAGAATGAATTGAAAGAGGCTGAAGGACGGCTCGAGAATCTTCGACTACCCGATGCTGAAGCAATGATTGATGAGGCGAAAGAGGAATGAATCGTTTACAGAAGAAAATCCAACGTCGCTTGGTCAAGGCGATGGGTGGTTGGCAAGATCCGCACATGGATAAACCCCTCACAGAATCATCGTACGTTCAAGCGGTCAACATTTCTGAAGAAGGTGATGTTCACATTCGCTATCAGCCATCACGACCGCATTGCCCATGTTGTCTCATTGATGCACGCGCATTACGTCGTCATCTTGCTGAGGTCAAAGGTGTCAATTCACTTCAATTCGAGATTGTTGATGTTCCAGCATCTGAACGTTGGTCCAGGCTTGTCAATGATTGACGCCATTGAAGGTAGAAGTATGCTGGAATCGTCCAGCAAATGATGGAAAGAAGCCATGTGATGATGGAACCAACAATCGCCCCAAACATTGGAAACAAGACGATTGCAAGGACTGCAAACATCCCTACA
>JASLVI010000108.1 GCA_030741455.1 Candidatus Poseidoniaceae archaeon
CTTCTGCAATCACTGAGACTTCAACACCCTCTTTCTCTAAATCCATTCGAAGCATTTCCGCTAACTCGGTCGAAGCCTCGCGAACCGAAGCAGATTTACCAGCTGCCGAAAAATAGCGTACTTCACTTGTATCAAATTCATTTGACGCAACGCTCTGGCCAGAGACCGATACATACACGCGAGTGAGGGAACCATCGTATTGCTCGACAACCGAATCGGACGGCATCCAAACCCCTGCTGAAAACAAATACGACGATTGCTCGAGAATTCCACCGATCATGACCTCTCGTCGATGGCTTGGCTGTTGTGCATCGATGATGGTCATATTTTCCCCAACTTTGACGGCGAAGACCCCTACACTCGCTCCGTCGATTGATGATTCGAGGCCAAATGATGCGTCAACAAAAACGACGTCACCGCGTTCATGCATCGCCGCCCACGCTTCTTCTGAAGAATCACCGAGCGATGAATCCCATATGTGCAAAGGAAGACCCCCGTGATTCGCAAACTGATCATCCACGCCACGTAGAATGTAAGGCGAACGCTCCTCATCCTGATTTTCAATGAACGCTTGCGCCCTATACACACGGCCTATCGCATCGATTTGTGATGTATCGGTATGCTCCAATTCCCAATCTGAAACAGGACCATCGAGTTGTAGTGGGCGAGTTCTCGCTGCGGAGAGCATCAATTCAAATTCACCTTCGGATTCTTCCACAAACGTGCTTGAATAATTCTCAAATTGCAATGTATATCCGCTCAGAACGATGACCGAGAAAACTGTGATCGAGAACATCCCCATCACAACCGCTGTTCGAAGTGGTTTATGCAACGGATAAGAGAGAGCCACAGGAACAACCGGCCCACTGCGGAATTGTGCAAGCCGGAGCAGACTACGTATCAGAAGTGGTGCAAGGGAGGAGAGAACAAGAACACCAGCGAAAACTTGGACCAATCCAACGATGATGAACGACAACTCATTCGGCGTTAAATCGGAACGGATAGGGTCAACAAAGGATGGTAAAGCTGTCCAAATAAGGAGCAATAGTCCAGCAAAGCCAATGGTTCGGCGAGGTGCTTCACGGAAGGTTGGTAGCGAACCATCTGGTAATCGCTTAGCACGTAGGACGGGGAGAATCCAGAACAAGATTGGGCACATGAACAGGACTACAGAACAACCCAAGACCATCCAAGCTGTATGCGCAAAAGTATCGCCCCCGAGCAAAAACAAACCTACGCTAACAACGATCATTACGAGCATACCAATGACAAACAGGTACAACGCCCATGGAACATGCTTCGGCACCCTTTGGGGAACGCTCTTGAGCGCATGAACAATGACCATTCTTGAAGACCAAAGAGCGGAAGCGAACAGTGTTAACATCGCAATGTGGAATCCCCAAAACCATCCCGCAAACAAGGAGGATGAGTCCACATAAAACGAGAAAACATCGGCGCCTGCACTTGCAAAGACACTTGAGAATCCAACGCCGATGAACCAGGCTAAGCCAACACCGAGAAGCGCTCCAATTGCACAGCCAACCAAAGCCGTCAACGCACCTTCAATCATCGCAATGAATCGTAAATCAGAGCGGGTCATGCCAAGAGCACGAACGGTTGCATACTCTTTCTGGCGAACATCAATGAGCATTGTCACGATGGTAATCACAAGCAGAATTCCTGCTGCGATTGTGAACGAACCAAACACGAGAAACATCGCTGAAAGAACACCTGATGATGCCTCCGCTTGCTCCAATGCATCGAGTTTGACTGCGCGCACTGAGACATGGAGATCTTCAACACCCATCAATGCATCAAGATGTTCTTCGAGATGTGTCATTCCTTCACTGGAAATATTGCTCAAAACAAGCATTGAGCGCTCCTGTTCATCGGCCGCTGCCAACCTTTCAGCATCGGACATATTGATCAAACCGAGGATGACTGGGTCCAACTCCGAAAGAGATGACAACCGTTCATCCTCAACAAACGAACCCGTTATCGTCAAATTGAGCGAATCATCCGATCCAAAAGCATACTGGAACAATCCCGAGGCAGAGAGTGTGCCATTCGAAACGTTCGCAAGATTCCCAAGACGTTCCCCAATTCGAATCTCGCCCTCGTCAACCATCAACGTCGAGGCATCTCCATCCAACGCAAAGAACATCTGCGGAAGGGTTCCAAATCCTCCAGCATCCGAAAGGATGGGTAAACGAATCGATTGGATGGACCCATCATCGGTCAAACGCTGCACGAGGCCGGGAGACTCAATGCACCAGGTATGTGTTGAATTGAAATCGACACCTGAAGCAGGACATATGGTGGATGGCGGAGATGGAGAAGAGGGCCAATCCTGTGAATCGATTTCGACAAATGAATCCTGAATCGGATCGATTGAACGCTTGTAGTATGAAACATCGAGAAGGCCCTCAACGCGCAAATACAGCGAGACATCATCTTGTTGTAATTCCCAATCGATGATCGTCGAAGGTAGGTCGAGAACAAGAGGATACTCAAGCGGTTCATTCGTATCGACATCACCAAACCATAGGGCAGGAGCATTGCCACCCTGTATCGCAATCCATCGGTTGGATTCGGATGAAACTGCAACGATGTCCTTGTCCTCTAGGAGTTGAATTGTTTCTTCTTGATCCGACGTATTCCCATAGATGAGTCCTTCTCCATACGCAGCAAAGCCATACACTCCATCGATTGAAACGTCATTCACGATTTCACCACTTGGGACGCGCCATGCCCAAGATGAATCGTTGGCCTCAAATCCAATTCCAGCCGAGCCCCAGTGCCAGAGAACGCCTTCTTCAACCAAGACACCATCAATATCGCCGTCAGCCAACGTAAGAAGATCGGAACCGTTGGATTCAAGACCAACCAACGGTACTTGAAGCACTTCCATTACAGAGGAATTTGGAGCAATATCGGATCGGTTTTCAAGAAGACTTGCAACAATACGAGGCGATAGGCGACCCAATCCATTGGACGATGCAATCGTTACTGCATCATTTTCTGAGATGAATTGTAAACCCGATTCTTCTACGCCAATTGAACCATTGAGAACATCAACCAACGTGTCCATGACCTGGTTCACGGCTGTTCTCGAGTCTGTTGTTCCATCGAGCGAGATTCGAATCGATGTCACATTGGCTTCGGATTGTTGCCATTCCTGCGCTGTTTGAAGGTCAGTAAACATCGCTGGAGCCGTCGTACCTGCGAGTTGACCTTGACCAG
Organism: Candidatus Poseidoniaceae archaeon; assembly: GCA_030741455.1. Classification (GTDB taxonomy): domain Archaea; phylum Thermoplasmatota; class Poseidoniia; order Poseidoniales; family Poseidoniaceae; genus MGIIa-L2. Next base: position 3,244 of record JASLVI010000108.1, read on the forward strand.
CCATTGCTACGATATGATGGATGGTGAAATTCTCTTCAATGCGCTCCAATCCATTTTGATTACGGACAAACCAACCAAGTTGAACCGAATCACCAACATCGACATCCAATTCATCAGAAAAGACCTGGTTGACGGCTACAAGAGGGGTGGAGGAGAACCTATTGGCTTCCTCTAATTCAAACCACGTGATTCCATCCTTGTTCGATCCGAGTCGTAGATCGTTGTGATGTTCAAGCGCAAACCACGGCACACTCGGTTTAGAATCGCCTTGTGAAGTGACGACCGATGTTGAAAGAACTCGACCTGCTTGTACGTATTCGATTTCATCGACATTCGCATCTCGTAATTCGTCGACAAGCGATTGGGGAATTTCCGTGACTTGCCCCAAATTTGGATCAAATCCTGAGATCAAAACGTCCGTATCTCCCCATGCCGCATCGACTTCCTCGCGTACGGTTGCATCAAGGGAATCGCCCACAATCAAGGACGAACTGATGATGGCTGAACCGATCATCAATCCTGCCATCAATAAAGCAGTCTGACGTTTCTTTCGAACCAATTGTTGCCATGCAAGTCGAAACGCCACCAACCTGCGTGGGGAGACGATAGCTTGGACGCCGAGTAAACTCAGTATACCAAACATGAGACCTCCAATGAAAGGAATTGAGCCCGAATAACCGAACCACATGAGGACAAAGTAGGAAAGTAGACCGTCCGCTAAGGGCGTAACAAAAAGAAGTAAACGTGCACCGAGTGAACATTCCTTCCTCAACCCATAAACTGCTGCAAGTGCACAAACCGAAAGAATGAGCACGAGAAGCAAGGGAAGCAACAAGACTACTCCTCCTCAGGTGAATCCTCAATGAAACGACCATCGGACATTCGCCGAATTGAATCGCACTGTTGTGCAATGGTTGCATCGTGGGTGACGATGAGAAATGTAGTGTTTCCAACTCTGCACAACGTTCGAAGGAGTTGAATGACCGATGCAGAGGTCTCCGCATCAAGATTCCCCGTTGGTTCATCGCACAAAACAATCGCTGGACGGTGAACCACTGCACGAGCGATGGCGACCCGTTGTTGTTGCCCCCCTGACAATTCAGCAGGACGGTGTTCCAAACGATCACCCAAACCAACAGCCGTCAATGCCTTTGTAGCTTCCTTACGGGCATCACTTGCAGACATACCTTGAATGAGCAATGGTAGTTCGACATTTTCCAAAGCCGTCATCACGGGAAGAAGATTGAATTCTTGGAAAATAAATCCCATGTGCTTTCCTCGAACACGCGTTCGCTCATCGTCGTTGGAGGCGTACAGGTTTTCTCCATTGACCATTACTACGCCGGAATTCGGTTCATCGATCCCAGAAAGCACATTCAGCAACGTGGTTTTTCCACATCCAGAAGGACCCATAATTGCCACCATCGCTCCTGATTCAACCGAAAGTGAGACATCTTGAACAGCTTGAATGACCGATTCACCCGACTCGTACAATTTCCATAACCCTTCAGCATGAAGTGCCAACGCCATGAGAAACCATACGGCTACGTGTTGATAAACTACCGCATCAACCTCTGTCCATGTCTGAGGGATATGTGCGGGTGCTCGCCTTCGGACCGATTGCTGAAGCAATCGGTTCACGAACTTCGAAAGTGGAATGGCGAGAGAATCTCAGCATTGAAGATATTATCATTGAATTGGAGATGGAACATTGGCTTGGTCAAGGACTAGCCGTTGCGCTTAATGGAGAACGATGTCCCGTAGACGTCCATTGCCAACGGGGTGATGAGGTCGCACTTCTTCCTCCTGTTTCAGGTGGTTGAATCAACACAAAGCAACGCTACGGAAGGCAAGTCTTGAAAGGATGGATGTCTAGGGCTTCATGGGGAACTGCATGGCCTTTAGTCCTGGACCACTCGAAATCGTTATCCTTCTCGGAATTTTCTTTATCCTCTTCGGTGCTGAACGACTCCCCAAAATGGCAAATGCGCTCGGACGCTCGAAGGGCGAATTCCATAAGGGACTCAATGAGGCTACGACTGCTGCAACAATTGCTGACCTCGA
>JASLVI010000109.1 GCA_030741455.1 Candidatus Poseidoniaceae archaeon
ACCTCTTGATGAAGCAAAAGATGATTATTCTACATCACTAACACGTCTTTGGCCATTCATTGATTTGTTTGTAATCAACGTGTCATCTCCGAACACACCAGGTCTACGAGAACTTCAGCATGGAGAACATCTGAAAGGGATTTTGGACGAATGTCAAAAGGCGAACCGTACCTGTGCAAAACAAAATGACGCAGCAGAGAAACCGTTACTGATCAAAGTAGCACCCGATCTGAGTACTACTGAACTCGAATCAATACTTGACATGGCCATCTCCTGTGGTATTGATGGAATTATCGCAACGAATACAACCTTGGAACGCCCAAATACTACTCACAAGGTCTACAAAGAACAAGGAGGGTGTTCTGGGTTACCACTTCGCCAACAAAGCACTGAGATGATTCGACATATCTATGCATATACGAACGGAACACTCCCAATCGTGGGTGTTGGTGGTATTATGAATGCTGAAGATGCCTGGGATAAAATCACTGCAGGAGCAACGCTCTTGCAAGCATATGCAGGTTTCGTTTTCGAGGGCCCTAGTTTGACGAAATCGATTGTCAATGGTTTGACTAAGCGATTGAAAGATTCTGGCTATAGTTCAATTGCCGATGCAGTAGGGTCATCGCACAAATGATGTCAACGTGCAGATGTTGAAATACAGTCGATGATTGGAAGGATTTGATAGTATGCTGTCCTATCGTAACCGTCTCCTCCTCATCGGTGGTGTCGTTACGCTTGCAGTATTAGGAACAATCTTTCTACAAGCTCCACAACCAACGCTTACTGTTGATGAGTTAATGGACGAACGAGACAAACATATTGACAGTGAAGTCGCAGTCCGTGGCGAAATCCGTGATGGAAGCATCAACGAATCAACAATGACATTTATCTTAGAAGGTTCGGAATACGATCTCATTGTTCATTACTCAAATGCTGGATCAATTTCCAATGGTTTAGGAGATAACCGTACCGTCTATGCTGAGGGAACACTCCGCACATACGATGGTACCTTTTTCATTGAAGCCGACGTCATCAAGACATCATGTCCTTCAAAATACGAAGAACAGGTCTGAACCCAGCGAGCGTTTGATTGAAATAGAGTCAGTTCTAGGATATGCTGGGATAGGTGGGGAGCTAGGCGTACCCTGTACCACAAATCGTCTTTATGGTGGGCTGAATGCCTTGGGGCGGCGAAAGCGGCTCATAGGTTCCTGCATGCGGACGTTGATGTCTCGCCCCCACATGATCCGGGTGTTGCGAACCGTTTCCGGAGGGAAACGGGAACCAAATAACCGGGGGAACAGGTCAGGCCGGGAACGGAGCATCCCTACCTGGGGCCATGGGTGCTGTGGGGATCCGGGACGGAGGAAGTGTGTGGATACGGCCTGTGGGTACGAGCGTCCACCCGAGGATTCCCACCTAGATATCAAACACGACATCAGCGTACCAGCCAGGTCCTTCAAAGGACGGAACTTCTTCCCATTGCGATGATATTGTTTCTCCTGCTGCCACTTCTTTTACGATGAGATCTTGTCGAGTAACTGCTTTAATTTCTACTTCCTTTTCAATTTCATCTGAATTGACATAACGCACTTGTGACTGAAGATGAATTCCATCTGCTCCTTGTTCTAATTTAACAGAACAATCAACGAGCCATTTCTCTTCAACTTCGTCCATATAGAGGATTTCTTCAAGCCATTTCACAAGGAGTAAACCATGTGCATCATCGTGAACTGGAATCGAACATGTCCATACGGCAGAATGATGAGAAACATTGTCAGGAATAGTAGTTGCCAAGAGATAATTTTGCATTCCAAGAGCGGTTTCTTCAAATAATCGTGACAAGGAAATTGCAAAAGAACGTAGGCCTACGTCAGCTGTTGTTGGCCTTGGCCACGCACTCACGTAAGTCACCTCATCGTTTTGATACTTGAAGTGACCATGCGATCTCTCCAATTCTGTCGATCATGTCATCAAGTCGAAGAACGAATCGATCGGTTCGATCAGCAACGAGAATACATTCGCTTGCAGCGTTAGCAAGTTGCGCAGTCTCTTCGACAGAAAGATTGAGTGTGATTGCAGTTGCAACAGCCACTGCAGCAGCATCGATGAGACCAATCATTTGACGAATTTCTTCAAGCATACATTGGACATGGACTGTGTCAGCATCTCTGGAATGAATCGTAACACCATCTTGTCCTTCTAGAATGAGCAGATGCTTCCAATCATTACTCTGCAAAAGGGATGCAGCAGCCTCCGCTCCTGTTGCAGCACCGAGTCGCCTACGCATCAATTCCAATCCTTTTGATTGGAACAAGACCCAGTCAACACCTTGTGTCCTATGGAGGCCTGTTAATTTCGGATCAGCAATAATGGGAACGTTGTGTTCTTTGGCTGCAGTAATAAGTCGTTCAGCACCTTGGTCATTGAGTACGCCTAGACCATAATCGGAGAGAATGAGGCATGAAGAATTTGGAATATTCTCTATCGTCCGGTCAATGAGATTTTCAAGTGCAGCACTTGAAATTGGCTCGTCGTCTTCAATATCCCATCTCAAGAGGAGTTGTTCTCCTTTGATCAACCCTTCTCTTGCACCCAATAGTCGGGTTTTGACCGTTGTCGTCCGTTCTTCAAGAACTGCAATTCCCGATGTTTCAACACCTTCTTGTTCGAGCATATCGAGGATTGCCAATCCTGAATCATCGTCTCCCAAAATGCCATACAGGTGGCTTTTCAGACCAAGTGAATCTAGTCCTCGAGCTACGTGGGCAGCAGCCCCAACATCAACATCTCGAGAGGTTTCTTTGAGCACAGGGACTGGTGCACGAGAATTCAGATTATTTGCAAATCCATGAATATAACAATCCATCATGATATCACCTACAAGAAGTACCTTTGAGGGCTTGATGTTTCTCAAACCATTTTCCAGTTTCTTCAACGCATCGTGAATTTTCACATCATCATCGCTCATTCCCATATTTATCCCTCATTCGCATCTTGTAATTCTGCGAGTATCATCGCATGTTCTTGTTCAGTAATTCCAGTTTTTTGACGTAATGTTTCAAGCATTGCTGACTCATCATTTGTGATAATTCCATCGATAAGAGCCGTGCTCAGAACAGAGCGATATGCCTCGTGCTCTGGTGTTCTGAAAGGATCTTCAATTGCTTTGTTCAGTAATTGTTGATGCGTTTGCTTATCGATGTCGAAAGCGATTTGAACGGTTTTTAACAGTGCTTCCTCCTCTTCATGAATGACGCCATCAACCAATGCTTGTCGTAGCATGTCGAGGTAGATTTCCTCTGGTGGCGGGGCATTAATTTCTCTACGTGCTTCGTTTGAGAGTCGACGAACCCGCTCTGGATGCATGCCAAGAAAATCAACGACTTCATTGAGCAAAAGTTGCTCATCCTTTGTGATACGACCATCTTGCCACGCACGTGCAAACATACGACGTACGAGCGCTTCACCTGCTTGTGCATCAAGGGAAGCTGAACCTTCAGGGTGTGATACGGGCGACATGACAGGATCTGCATGAACTACATAGTGTTCATCGATATGTGCAAGTGTTTCTAGCGTCTTTTCCGAACTTTTCATAATTGTTTCAAGGAGAATAGCTTTTCCTTCATGCTGCACGGGTGTTGATTTTATTCGTTGGAGAATTGATTGTGCTCGCTCCCTGCCTTCTGTGGTGAGCGAATAGACTCGTCTTCTTTGTCGTGCACCGGGCACATGCCGACTTGTTGTATTGAGACAGTTTTGTTCCTCAAGTCGTTTGAGCGTTCGAGGAACGTGCTTCCTTTGGACGTGTACAGCTGCTGAAATTCCAGCTTGAGTTAGTTCCATTGGCGCCTCCCAATTATTTTCAGGAAGTTGGTGGTTGAGCAGATGAAGTAGCGTCCGCTCCTCAGTGGTGAGTGTTCCCAAGAACCCCGTAACCATCCTGCTCCCCGATTGATATGTCGGGGTGGTAGTCCTTAGGACAATCGGTCATCGACGCAACAATATGGGGGGAATCTCAGCAACGAGCATGGTCCGACAGAGGAGAAAGTTCAAGCCGAGGGCGAGAACTTCTCGTTCTCTCAATATGGATTCCATTGGTTCAAATGATGAGCAGAGGATTCAACCTCCTATTCAGGATGGGCATTATTGGAAGATTCTTCCTCCACTAGCAACCCGTTTGTACGAAAAGAGTGCCTTAGGTCAACGACATGAAGATGGCTCGATTTCATTGACGGCATCTGAAGTATTGTTTTGTCACTGGCATCGTCATCTTCCTCTCCCCAGTGAAGATTGGCTACTCAATGAATTGGAAAAGAATCCACGTCTGATCTATGAAGCGATCATTATGGATGTTGGACGAAATGGCGGAGAAATGATTGTTCCAACGGAACATCGTAGCGAACAAGACGGTCTTGCATGGGGTGTCCGTTGGCATCGGGATCGTAATCATTTGAAAGATAGTCATCAAGCATCTGTTGCATTTGCAACCACACACGATGAATTAGATTGGGATGAATTGCTCGGTTGGTGTCAAAAAACGAGCCTAAATGGCATCGATTCTGAATTGTTCGTCATTGATGATGAGCTTGATGTTACGATGTACAAAGTTGACTTGATTCAACCAAAAGGTGATTTGCTTTCATGGAATGATTTAGCAGATGGGCAACAAAAACAATTCCTGAAGGATTGGAAGAATCGTACGCCAACGGAGTCGGGGAGTTATGTTCGCCATGAACATACCTGGCTTTGGGAACAAATTGGAATTGAACATATGTCTGGTCGAATCCTTCGACAAGAAGAGGAACATTACCTCCAACAGATGATTACCAAAGAGCAAGATGTAACACCCAATTCGGAACTAATGCATGATTTGTATGAACGAGGATTGTTGCTCAGGCCGGGATTCAAATATGGATGTCGATGGAGAGTTTACGATGGAGATTTGAACGAATCACATGCTCCGTGGTTGATACAACCTCGATCGGAGTCCGCCACAACATGGGAAGGCGTCTGCTTGAGTGTACGACTTGCTGAAGGAGTACACAAGCAATGGGTCTGTGCAATTTTTCACAAAGAAGAATGGAATTATTTGCGAATTCAACGGTGGTCACCAGGCAAGAATTCATCCATTGATTGAACGGAGAGTTCGGTATCAGTGGTTTTTGGTGGTTTT
>JASLVI010000010.1 GCA_030741455.1 Candidatus Poseidoniaceae archaeon
TCACCAACGTTGTCAGCGATAACACCTGGGTTGCGAGGGTCATCTTCAGGAATACCGGCTTCGACCTTACCGACGAGGTCAGCTCCAACGTCGGCAGCCTTGGTGTAAATTCCACCACCGACACGGGCGAAGAGTGCGATGGATGATGCACCCATACCGAATCCAGCTGCTGCGGAGAGGGTGCTTCCGTCTTCAGCACCGAGCCAGAAAGCAACGAGCGAGATACCGAGTAGTCCGAGTCCACCTACAGACAATCCCATAACGGCTCCACCGTTGTAAGAAACTGCAAGTGCACCCGCTTGACCATCGGTCTTGGCAGCCATAGCAGTTCGGCCGTTAGCCGATGTTGCAGCACGCATACCAGAGAAACCTGCTAGAACTGAAGCGATAGCACCAGCAAAGAAGGCGATCGCTGTATCGAAATCGTTGAGGAAGGCGAGAGCCGCACCAACAACGACAACGAAGATGGACAGTATTTTGTATTCAGCGAACAGGAATGCCATAGCACCCTGCTGAATTTCGTCCGTGATATCTGCGACAACTTCGTTATCGATCTTTACTTTCTTTACTTGGTTATAGAGCATAAAGGCAATCAAAAGTCCTACGGCTCCTGCGCCTGCTGCAATCAACGGTATATTTTCCATCATAATGTACACCTGTGCTTCGCCCGACCTAGGAACCCCTCATAAGAGATTCCCTGCATTTATGTGTCTGGAAGGCGACTTTTTGGCCCACATTCCTGTAGCCGATGCGATTTAGAACCAATCGTTGAAAGAGGTGGACATACTCGGCTTATCATGGGCATTAGTGCAGAAGAGATTCTCGCTGAAATCGGCCCAGTTCAAGAGGTTCTTGATGAACATGATGGTGTTGTAACCGTCCTTGACACCAGTGATGGCAACATCATGCTCTCGCTTGATGGTGGATGCACAGGTTGTTCATCGACACCGATGACTGCAATGCAGATCTATTATTCTCTCAAGAAACTCGAAGCCGTAAATGATGTCATTTTTGTGAACGGTGAACTTCCTGAATACATGCGGACCTTCATCAATCAAAAAATGGAGAAAGAGGCTGCAGAATCGTCCGAAGAAGGGCCCGGAGAAATCGTTTGATCACTCTTCTTCAACATGTCTTCCAATACTGTGAGGATTGGCACCAAAGGAGACGTTCTCGCCCTTGATGTTCATTCGTGCAGCTACGGCAAGGACAATACACACAACCGACAGTGGACGCGGGAGATAGTTTGAACCCCAAAGAGTTCCATCTGCCAGTGAGAGCCACCACAAGGACGCTGCAGCAAGAAGAAGCGTGGTGAAAATGATGTTCTGAACAAGAAGTTCTGCCTTTTCAGAACGTGAAAACGTTGCAATAAACATGAACAATATTGCTGAAATTCCACAGAATGTTTGGACGAGGAGAGAAATGAACTCAACTTCGACCATGTGACGACCAAACCGTCGAGGTTTTTGAAACAAACACTTGCCATCCTTTTTGAGTTGTGGACCTTTCAATACATCATGGCAGGCAACACATTCAATCTTCCAAAGGCTCGTCCAAGTGGCGCACCTTATTTTTCTCGCAATCAAGTTGCTGCCGTTCTTCATCAAGTTGCTGTTTTACTGGAGTTGCAAGGAGCCAATGTCTTCCGGGTTCGTTCATATCAAAATGGAAGCCGTTTGATTGGAACATTGACCGAAGATTTGCATGAATTGGTCGTTACAGGACGCTTGTTCGAAATGAAAGGGATTGGCAAAGGATTGGGTTCTGCACTTTCACAGGCAGTTCTTGAAGGCCGATGGCCAGATGATTGGATTCGATTGCACGAAGACACTCCACAAGGAATGATCGAGATGCTCGGAATTCCAGGTTTGGGACCAAAGCGAATCAAGTTAATGCATGAATAACTTGGTGTTGATTCGGTTGCAGCACTCAAAGAAGCCGCTGAACAAGACCGAATCGCACCAATGAAAGGGTTTGGAAAGAAATCACAGCAGAGGATGCTCGATGGAATTGAATTACTGTCTCGATTCCGAGCACGACGACGTCTGGACATTGGACTCAAGTATGGCACTGCATTTGAACAACGGATCAAAGCAATCCCTGGCGTTGAACGGGTTCAACTTGCAGGAAGTGCACGACGTCGAAAGGAAACGATTGGGGACTTGGATATCGTCGTCGGCGTCAAATCAGAACATCATGAAGCGGTTGCAAATGCCATCCTCGCATTGCAAGGAATCGCAGATGTCAAAGGAGCAGGTGATTCGAAAATCAGTCTGATCCTCGAGGCCAGTATTTTCGAAGATGGTTTTTCCGTAGGCCACATCGATGCCAATGTCCTTGAAGCCATTGGCGGCGATGATTACGAACAATTGGAGAGTGCTGGAACCATCGATGCTCAAGTTCGATTGGTTCCACCTGAAATGTTTGCATTTACACTTGCGTACTTTACGGGAAGCAAGGAACACAACATTGCTATGCGCCAACGCGCAATTGATCGTGGCTTACGCTTGAACGAATTTGGTTTGATTCCTGAAGCAAAAGCAGGCGAGTTGAAGGGTATTGAAGCAGCACAATTTTCTTTGTCTGCAATGACGGAACAAGAGATTTACTCGCATCTTGATCTGCAGTGGGTTCCTCCAGAATTACGAGAAGATACAGGAGAGATTCAATCTGGAAGCGAACAGAGTCTTCCACAATTATTGGAACTTGAGATCATTCAAGGTGCACTTCACAATCACACCGTCGTATCCGATGGTGAAGCAACACTTGAACAGATGGCTGATGCAGCTCAAGCGTTGGGTTGGACTTGGCTCGGCATTGCAGACCATTCGCCTACCTTGAAGATTGCAAATGGGGCACCAGCCGACCGATTGCTTGAACAAGGCCAAACAATTCGAAAATACAACCAAAACTGGCAGGATGAAGGGGTAAATTTCAGATTATTTCATGGTGTTGAATCCGACATCCTCCCTGGAGGAAAATTAGATCATCCTGACGAGGTCCTGAGTCAGTTGGATTATGTCGTTGCATCTGTTCATGCTATGACCAAATGGCGAGGGCGAGATGAGAGTGAGAATACTGAAGAATTACTGAAAGTTCTTGAACATCCTGCGACCAAGGTACTCGGCCATCCTACTGGAAGAATTCTTCAAGGTCGTGAAGGTTACGAGGTTGATGTTCATCGACTTATTGATGCTATGGCCGAGCATATTGAGGAAGGGCAGTTCAAGTCGATTGAATTGAATGCAAGCCCGTATCGGTTGGACATTGATTACCGACTGTGCAAGTATGCGAAGCTCAGAGGAGTTCCTGTAGCGATCAGCCCAGATGCGCATTCAATACGCGGTCTTGCTGACATCCAATATGGGGTCATGACTGCCCGTAAGGGATGGTTGGAAGGAAAGGATGTCATCAATTCGATGAGTGCCGATGCATTAGCACAACAATTGGCGCTCCAGTGAAGCAACAGTTCTTGAATGAGAGAAGGGTGGTTGAATCATGCGACTAACAAGGACACTCATCATTGGTGGACTCATGGTGATTCCAAGCTTATTTCTCACCCTTTTGGTTTGGTACCTGCTTGGGAAACCAGATACTGAACCACTTGAAACGATCGTATGCAACGGTATTCCTCTCCTCTCCATTGGTTCGGGATTGTTCTTTGGATGGGTTACTGGGTCAGAATATGCCGAATAGGTGATGAAATGAAGCGCAAGGAGAAGGCCGAGCGCATCCAAACCATGCTCGAAGAATTGTATCCTGAAACGCCAGTTCCACTTGATCATGAATCTCCATTTCAACTCCTTGTTGCAGTCTTGATGAGTGCACAGACTACCGATTTGAAAGTCAACCAAGTAACACCTGAATTGTTCAGACAGGGGCCAACACCTGAGAAAATGGCCAAACTTGAGGTTGCAACCATCCAATCGCTTATTCGCGAAGTAGGCCTTGCGCCTACAAAGGCGAAGAACATTCGGCGATTGTCTGAACTTCTCATCGAACGCCATCAAGGGAACATTCCGAATACATTCGAAGAATTAGAAGCGCTTCCTGGCGTTGGACACAAGACCGCTGGTGTCGTTCTTGCTCAAGCATTTAACATCCCGGCATTCCCCGTAGACACGCATATCCATAGACTTGCAGCACGATGGGGGCTCTCAAACGGGAAGAACGTCGATCAGACTGAAAAAGATCTCAAAGCGGTTTTCCCAAAAGACGCATGGAATGATCTCCATTTACAAATCATCTTTTTCGGGCGAGAATATTGTCCTGCACGATTCCATGATTTATCTCAATGTCCAATCTGTTCATGGGCTGCAACAAAGAAGCGAATCAATGAAGAAGCGAAAATGAACAAACCAAAATCAAAGAAATCAAAGCGTAATACTTAGATTGAATCCTGAACCAATCATCTGTAGAAGCATGATTGAACCAAGAAGAAGCAAGGTTATTCTCAAGCCAGGTGTTGTCGTATCCTCATCATAGGCTTCGCGAACAAATGCATAGCCGATCAATCCGACACCAGCCATACCGACCATTGTTGCAAGCGTATCCATGATACGGACGAAATCGTCGTGTGCTTCCTTATCCTCATTGAATTCATCTTGCCAGCCAGTTTCACTTGTATCGTAGTCAACACTCGCAGGCGCACCTGAAAAGTCTGGGAGTACACTCAGGAATCCTGCGACGAGGATGAGGATGACACCGATCATCAGAAATTTATGCAACGAAAATAATCCACCACTCATCATCATTTGTTGAGGAGGGTGATACATGTTCGTTGTTTGCGGGCCGGGCTGTTGCATTGGGGGTTGCATAATGCAATCATCTACAACCCGGCATATACTCTTTTTCTATACTCCGAAGAAGGATGAGGCGCCTTCGAGTAAGACTGCCGTAATCCATGAAGTGATCCCCGCAATCCACAACAGTTGGATGGCTTGACCGGCAGCGCTTGTTTTTCCACCACCTCGAAGACGGGTCGCAATAGCTGAGACTGCAATGATTTGACCAAGGACGAGAATGGATACAATAATCTTGAACATGCGTATATTGTCATCGACCGAGGTTGCATCTTCCATAACTGGTAATGCAATTCCACTACCAAAGTCCTGCAGTGCTCCAACATCTGTTGAAGCAAGTCCGCCTGCAACACCAGCAATCGCTTCACCAAGTTGCAACACAATGGAGATGGTGACGTTAAGAGAGGTTACACTCGCAATGAGAAGACCGAGAGCGACACCCCACATGGTGTTTGCAGAAAGGGCACGACGTCGTCGAAGTGAGAGCAGATTTCCAACAGAACGTGAAACCATTTCTGCTGTTTCTGCAGGCTTCCCAGAAGATTGTGAACCTTCGATGTAAATTCGAGTGTATCGAGAAATGACTGCAGAGTTTGTATCGGCATTGAAGTAATCCCACGCACGATCGGAATCAATACGGGTTGAAAGACGTCGCTCCAATCGATCGATGGAAGCATCCAACATTCCGAAATCAACGCCACGAAGCGCTTTGATGGTTGCAGAAGGTTCTGCACTACGTGCTTGCGCAGTACCACCTAGTGCTCGGATGAAATCTGGATAAGCCCCGTCTCGACGTTGGACGTTTCCTTCTTCTCGACGAATTAACCATGCAGGAATCAAGAGGGGTGAAAGAGGGGCTGCAAGGAGAATGAGTCCATAGCGATCCCATTGTGCGCTGATTTCTTCCCATACTGAAATAACAAGAACAATCGTAACAAAGAGAAGAACAAGTGAAACCGCTCCTGCTGAGAGTAGCGAGCGTCTGAAATTTATCCTAAAGGGTGTATCCAATTCATCTCTTGCAAAGATAAGATCTCTTGGGATCGTGGCCCTGAAAGCCATCATTGCACCAATTTGGATGATGATAAAAAGCATTGAAGCAACCAAAAGATATCGAAGCCTTGAGGCGATCTCAATCGGTGTATCATTCTCACCACCGACTTCAAACAGAACGAGATGTATACCGGCAATGACCAATCCGAAGAGGCCAGCAGTAACCATTGATACATAGATCTCTTGCATCGTATCCACGCTCTCTAATCGAGTATCGTAGAGCGTATTGTATTGTTCAGCAACCGTTTCCTGTTCTGAACGCATGAATTCATCTATTGGCTGACCCGCTTCAATCGAGAAGGCCATTCGATCAAGGAAATCAGTCCACAATGGACTTGGACTTTGTTGAGCAACAATCCTTGCTGCTTCAGGAAGTGAGGTATGCCATTTGTCGACGAGCGTTTCAATGCGTTGTACTTCGGTTGCAAGTTCTCCATAATCACGCATCTGTTTGAGAATATCGAAAATTGATTGAGCACCAACTTCACCGAGCGAAAGAATACCCATACGAGTGATGAACATGTGCATTTCACGTTCAATAAGATTGGCTGAACGACTGACTTCAAGCAAGGGAAAAGCCATTGCCCCTAATGCAGCTAAAATGGGAAGAAGAAAGAGGAGGAGAATGCCTGAAAAGCCTGCAAACAAAGCACCATCGGCTAAACCTCCTGTGAGGAAAATAAGAATGAGTGAAGCGAGTAAGCCCCCTGCAAATGCACCTCCTACATAGAGGGCGAGGAAACGACCCATCGGCATTTCAAGCCGACGGATGGCAATTTGCCACATCGGCATTCTCTCCAACGTTCATCTCCTCCTTACTTGTGGTTGATACCAACCCATGAATCGACGGCACTATCGAAATGTTCCCAACCACTGTTGTAGTAAATGTTGAGCAAGTCAAAGACGTCATCATAGTGGGTTAGATCACGGTCGGCCATACGCTCAATCGCAGCTGCTCGACGTAGCATTTCGTCGTAGATGTCACGCTTGTTGGAAAATCCTGCCATTGCAGCAATTTTGTTTTCAAGAAGGTGGGATTGGAACATTCCACGGAAGTAGTGTTTATCCTTGACAGGATCCCACTCAAACATACCCCTGGTCAACACACCATCGCTGTGTTTGTTGTATCCAATGACTTCGTCTATACCTGTAATACGTCGGGCGATTCCCCCTCCAGGCGCCTCTACAACTTCTTGGAAAATTGCGAAATTCAGGTTATCGAAGAAACGAATAGGTACGTTGATCGGATCACCAGTAAAACGTTGAATCATTTTGACGATGGATGATGCGTGGAAGGTTGCAATAACTGGGTGACCTGTTTGCATTGCTTGGAAGGCAGTCGCACCCTCAACACCACGAATCTCACCAATGATGATGTAACGAGGACGTGAACGGAGTGCTGCTTTGAGAAGATCGAACATCTCAACACGGGAATCTTCGTTCTTAGAATCACGCGTAACAAGTCGTTGCCAAATCTTGTGACGCACCTTCACTTCAGGCGTATCTTCAGCAGAGTAAATCTTGACATTGTGGTCGATAAATGGGAGAATCGCATTGAGTGTTGTGGTTTTACCAGACGCTGTTTCACCAGATACGAGAACGGACATACCATATTCCAAGCAGATCCAAATGTAGGCTGCTTGTTGAGCACTCATTGTCCCCCACTTGATCAGTTGAATGACTGAAATGGTTTCTTCAGCAAATTTACGAATGGTGAATGAAGGACCGAGCATTGAAACGTCATCTGAGAAAATGATGTTGATACGGGAACCATCGAGAAGTGCACCATCAATGATCGGTTTGTTATCGGAAACTGGGCGACCAATACGTTCGGACATAGCACGGAGATACCGGGAGAGAATCTCACGTTCTCTGAACCGTATATTGGACGTTACCATGCCGAATACTTTGTGATCCATGTGAATGTGTTTCAATCCGACCGAGTGAATATCTTCCAGCATTTCGTCGGAAAGGAGTGTTTCAAGAGGGCCGTTTCGAATTAAATCCCGAATGATGATGTAACGTAGTCGTTGGCGTTGTGTTTCAGACACGACAATTCGCTTATCGTCGAGACCAACCAACTCCCAAAGACGTCCTCGACGTCGAGAAATAATGCTTGCCTCTGCTTCAGAGATAGTGTATCGGTCGATCATTTGACCGAGAATCGTTTCAAATTCAGAATCGGTTGTAAACGATGGAGCTGATGGTGCTTCTTGGAGAAGTGTTTCAACAAGGTCTCGTCGAATGTTTTCTTCTTCCTCATTCAATTGAGGTTCAAGACCAAACCACAGAACTTGTCCACCGCCTTCTTCGTCGCTTGGAGGCTCATAGATGTGAACAAAGACTGGTTCTTTTGTGATGTAAATGAGATTCAACGGACGTTGCTTTTTGGCATCTCGGTCAAGGGGGCCATAGTAAATTGGACGTGTTCCATAACGCTTCTCAAAATCTCGAACCCAATCCGCAACGTGGCTGTGAGCAGCCATAACCGAGGCAAGGTCGCCTCGTTGGAATTTGAGTTCTTCATCCGCCATGTTTTCACCTCAACTAACTGCTGTAATATCAACAATGAAGCCCATACCTGGCTCAACACGCCAACCAACGGATGATTGAACAGGTCCTGCTGCTCGAAGGTATCGAGTGACGAGAAGCGTACGCTTGAGCTCTCCACCGATTAGATTGGTCGAGAGATCGAGAACAACTTCAGCGCTTGCACGAAGTGAATGCAATAGTTTTGCATCCATTTCATCCTTGTCGACCATCAACATCAGACTACGTCCTGTTGATGCAATCTTGCGAAGGCGTTGAACCATATCGAAGCGTGCTTGATCATCCATACCATCTGGCATCAACGAACTTGCAGAATCGATGACAACAATATCTGCTTCTTCGATTGCATCGCTGTTCAGAACCTCTTCAAGCCCAACGTTGGGAATTGGTTCAGCAACGGTTCCAAATCGAGAGAAAATCATCAGGTTACCATTGGTCAATGCGTCGGTAACGCCATAACCAATTGATTCCATTTGTTCAATCCAACCACGTGTGGTCAACTCTGTTGTGATGACAAGTACCTTGACATCGTTATGTAAGAGGCCATGAACAAATCGTTGACTTACAAGTGATTTTCCTGCTCCTACTTCTCCCTGAAGCAAAATGAGGCTTCGATTGGGCAGACGTAGACCAAGTGAATCTGCAAGACTGTCCGTTTCAACATCGTATGGGAAACCATCCTCGATGGGTTTCGGCATTTCATCAAGTCGTTCAACCATGCAATCGCACCTCCACAGACATCGAATCTGAACCTCGATAGCCGTTGGTTACTTCTGAGGATACGACGACCGTAATCGCCACGTCATCTCCTGATTGATAGGACCAACTACTACTGTTTACAGTGACCTCAAGGAGGTGAGCTTCATCCCAATCACCTGATGCAGGAACGAGTGTGGACGTGATTGAAGAGGTCACGGTTTGACCATCGACAATGACCACCAGCGTGGACGTATCCAACAAGGTCGTTCCAGTATTTTGCAGGTAGAAAGTAATCTCATTCGGCGAAGCGCTGGTATTGAGGGCGACCATCATTGGATCACCTGCAAAATCAACACTTGTCGCTTCTTGAACTTCCAATGCTGCTGTTTCTTGCGCAGTGATTTGAGCCATATCGCCCCACTGATTAATCAAAACAACACTCACCAATCCTGAAACCAACAAAGCAGTCGTCAGGAAAATGAAAGATGATGCTCCACCGTCAGCCATGTCTTCACCTCATGCAAGTGTGTGAGCAACAGAAAGCCCACCTGCTGTTAACGAAATCCGCTCGTACGATGTCGGTCCGTCCTCGGACCAATCGAGAGCAATCGTTTCGCCAGGATACCAATTCGTGCTACCGATACTCGGCGTGTAGGCCGAACCTAGGTTTGTTGGGTCTTCTGCTGTTCCGCCATCAAGAAAGAGCCACACTTCCCGGAGAGGAAGCGTTACTGAGCCCATATTCGTCAGATTTGCGTAAATGTGATTGCCGGTAGTGGAACTAAATGTTGCAGTACTGGTCGGTGATTGTCCAGAAGCATCAACGGTGATGGTAGGAGGGGACGAGTAATTTCCGCGACTGGTGATCGTCACGGTATCTATTCCTCCTGCAGCATCAACGGTAAATGTTCCAGAAAATCCACTTCCAGTTCCTGTTGCAATCAAGTTTCCATCGACGTATCCGCTTCCATTACTGTTCACGGTTACGCTCAAAACAGCACCTTCCCATAGTGTTGCATCTTCAATCTGGAAGGATGGTAAAGGGTCTCCAGCATCATCGATGATCTCGAGGCTTGTATCCAATCGATTGTCGAGCGTTTGCACTGCTAGTGCAAAAATCAACAACAACGAGGTACCAACAACGAGAGCACCAACACCTACTGAAGCGCCCATGCATCATTCCTCCGATTTCGAAGTTTGGGAACGCCAGGATTCAACAATCGCAGAAAACGTCAGCAACTTTCGATGTGACAGATGATCGTTGAGTGCAGCTTCCGCTTCTCCTGGTGCAGCGAGTTGAACGATTGCGAGGACCGCTCGGCCCTCTACTTCGGTCAACATTCCGCTTTGAACTGCCTTCTGTGCGAAACTTACAGCAGCCATTCCGGAGAGATTGTCAAGGAGGAGGGCTGCAACCATTGCAGCTCCAACTCCATCGTTTGCGGCCTGTTCATAGGACCCTTTCGCAAGGAAAGGATTCGCTGCAAGCGCTTGTGCTTCATACAATTCAACGAGCCGTGCTTCATCGGATTGTCGCAAGCGATCAACGCCGTCGCCAACAGGGAGAACTTCTCCATCTGCTGTGACAATCGTGTCACCGACTGCTCCATCGACCGAGGTAACATTGTCACCTTCCGATGCATCTGAATCTTCATCCACTTCCGAAGTTGGTGCAACGTTCGTTTGCTCCATCTTGTGTGAAATCAATCCAAGTACGTCCTCGACCATGTCGAGGCGACTGCTGATCATACGTTCCAGTCCAGAGGTATCCACCTGTGCATTGACGGGTGCCGCCGGTTGAGGGGCAAGTGTCGCTGCGACAGTTGGTACAGATCCAATACTGTTCAATCGTGCTCGAGTCGGACCGGGGGAGATGGTCCATGCATCCTCTTCACTCAACTCTCCTTGTTCAGGGAGTGGCACTTGTTCAATGGCCACATTGGCCATAATCTTCAAGCGCTCTTCTGCGAGTTCAGCGTCTGCGTCCCGGTCGTTCCCTGCACTGCCAAATGGCCATGCCATGGTACAACCTCCTGCGTGTGACCTGCACGAGGCAGATCAATACGCAGGCAGACTCAGACCACCACTGCTCCAGCAGAGTCGTCGTTGACCTTGAGAACGTCGTAGGTTGTTCCACCGCCAACAACGTGGAGGTAGAGCGTAGCCTTGACATTGTTTGTGAACAGAGCGTTTGGACCACAGTCACCGGCTCCGTCATCTGCGGAAACGGTGGTTCGGTATCCCGTACCGGCAGCAGCGGTGTTAACCGCAGCAGCGCCCGATAGTGGGTCAATTGCTGAATCGCCGAAATCGCCGGCAATTCGATCCATTCCTCCGGCACCATCATCACAGAAAATCTGGAAGAGGATGTCAGTGTCTGATGTGTCATCGGAACCAGCAGCTAGTCTAAAGTAGACTTCGAAACTGGAATCGTCAGCAACGAAGACGTTGAGGACTTGGACTTTACCAGACATTTCGTCAGTGGTATCGTCACCAGTGGATTGTGCGTTCTGTTGAAGCTTCTCTGCAGTCTGGATAATGACCGCAGCAGCGACAGCAGCAACGAGAATCAATGCAATGAATACAATCATTGCACCAATACCGATTGCGGCTAGGTTATCGTTTTTCATGTTCTTTTCTTGTGTATTCTTCATATTTCATCACCTCAGACTACAACGTCTCCTACCGCCGGAGCGCTACCATATTGGAGTTCTTCGTAAGTGGAACCGCCACCGATAACAGAGATCACAAGGATGTGGTCTGTGTTTGCAGTTGGTCCACAGGTTGGAACGTCAATGACAACAACATAGGTTGTTCCTGGATTCAATGTGATACCAGCGACTGTTTCGCCGTTTCCATCGTGAGCAGTTGCTCCGCTGAAGTCACCATCATCGAATGCAGCACTGCCTGCACCGTCATCACAAATGACAGTGAAAGCGAGGTCCGTACCTAGAATAGGTTCTGAACCGGGTGCCAACTCAAAGGTGGAGAAGAGTTCTTCTGCACCTCCGGTCATGTCGTCGATAACGGTCGAGAGCAGAATGACCTTTGTGGACATTTGCTCTTGGGTGTCGTCACCACTGGCTTGTGCGTTCTGTTGCAGCTTTTCTGCGGTCTGAATGATGACCGCTGCCGCTACCGCCGCAACCAAGATCAATGCAATGAATACAATCATTGCACCAATACCGATTGCAGCAAGTTCGTCTTGCTTCGTTTCTTTTTCGGTTTTCATTTTTTTCACCTTTTTTACTCGTCCTCCCTCATCCGAGGGGGGAATTGGATACGGGTCACAGAGCACCTCCATGACCCAAGTCAATACGAAGTGGAATTCGAATGATAGCCACTTCATCAGGCGTTAGCCTGCTAACGAATGGCACCTTATCTGCAGTAAAGCCAGGTGGCATCCATGGTTGAATAAGTACGTCGACGAGCGGTTCCATTGAACGGTTTTGTGCACGAACTGTCACTGTCACGTTACCATTCCTCATTTCATACCCGGTCGCAATTGAAAGTTTTCTTGAAAGTGGGATTTCATCTGCTCCATGACGTCGATCAGCATGAATCTCAAATCGAACCGGCAAGTTACCTCCAGGTCCAATAACTGGTACGTCGATGAAGGATGGCTTGGCAGTCCATCCTTCTGGAACAGGAGGAGCAAGTCGCATCATTGGAAGGGGAATATCACCATCATTGATGATTCGAACAAGGAGAATTCCTGTTTCTCCTCCAGCTGGCCATCGTGTATCGACAGAGAGCCAGAAATGACGGAACAGGAATGGGTTGAGTGTCGACGAATTGCCTCCAATGAGATCGTCAACGAGGTATTCAACTTCGGTGGCGGCATAACCGACATCACCGATTTCTGCAGCACCAGTTGCATTTCGGAGTCGCCGCAGGACGTTTTCAACCTCTTCTTCTGCAAGAGCTTTCTCTCGCAACAATCGATGCAACATGGCAATACTTCGCCGCAGGTAAAGAACATCCTCTTCGAGAACGTTCAGTGCCTTTTCAGCACGACGTACACTCTTTCGGGCGCGACGCAGACGATGTGTTTCAAGGAAGGTCTTCGCTTGAAGCAGATCAAGTTCTGTCGTAGCAAGAGAATTGACTTCATCACTCACAACATTTTGAACCAGAGATTCGAGTTCACGACTCGCCTGCATCAAGCGTTGCGCACTTTCGTTGGAGGCAGCAATTGCAGCCTGCGCATCGGAGAGATCGCCATCGCCCAATTCAGAATCCATGATGAAATCATCCTGCTCAGCCTTGCTCTTCGCCATTTGACATCACCTCCTCATTTGAATCCGAACCGTTTTGGTTGTCTGAAATAACCATTGATTGCGGCGTATCGAGGATGGCTGAAAGGTCCAGTCCATCCATTGCAAGGTCATTGAGAAGACGTGCTGGGTCGCCAAGGTCTCGCTCGATACGTGTGGCCTTAACCTCAATATCCGTGAGTTTACCGTAGAGCGTACCGTACATTTTGTTCACTCGACGGAGAATAAGCCACACGACGATGGTCGAGAAAAGAATGTAGCCTACCAGCGAGATGAGATTCGCTTCATCAGGCGTCATCTGTGGAGGAAGGCCAAGAACAACACCAACAAAACCGAACAGCGGCAAGCTGAGAATGATGGTTAGTTGCCGACGGGAGTCTGTAAGTGCTTGGAAGTGATCCGCATAAATCGTTGAAATCCCCTTGCGTGCGCGTTGGTAATCTTCGTGAATATATCGGAACTCTTCACTACTGCGCCAAGCCATTCGCCACACCCACAGCGCGGCAAGAACGATGGCCATTGGACCCCACCATAGTGCATCATAGAGGTGGAACAGGAATCCGAGCATGATAATACCTGAATAGACAGCACCGAGACGGTACTTCTCATTTTGATTCGTCAATCCAAGCAAACCGATGGTGATGATGAGAGCAATCCCGAACCCTGCAAAGGACGTCAATGTAGATGGTGCACTGGAGTCGACCTTTTGCTTGAATTCGAGTTCATCATTTTCAACGACGTTGTTCAGAGCGTAATCGGAAGTAATGCGTACAACGCAATTCGCATCCTTACTCTGTTCCCACCAATCAAGCGTTTCACCAGTTACTCTCCAGCGAAGAGTTTCACCCTCACCTTCGTATAGGAACGGAACGAAGTTTGGCTTGTCTTCAATTACGAGACCATCACAAACCAACTCTGAATCGATTCCAATAGCGAGCGCAGTACCTTCATTCTTCAAATCAAACTCAAGATATGCAGTTTCACCCTCCATAATCTGGTCCAGTTCATTGCCTTCGGCATCAACGATTCGTTGTGAATCACCGTCGATCATTGGATCAGCGTAAACGTTCAAAGCGAAGCGGAAGACCTCTTCAGTTACAGGTTCGCTTGGATCTGGGTGGTGAAGACGAATCGTGATGTCGTATCCATCGCCAGGAAGGATATTCGGACGATCTGGCACCTTCACATTGAATATGAGATTGGGAGAGAGGGCGTAAGCAGGTCGCTCAGGCAGTTGTATCAATTCGCTACCAGGCACACATGGGGCAGTGAGGTTCACGTAACGAACGCTCTCTGGACCTTCGAGATTTGTAAGTGAAATGTTCCAAACAAACTCCTCTTCATCGAGACCTAGTTCATCAAGATCGATAATACGCTCGACTCCACAGAACTCAATTGAATATCCGACCGTTGCATCATTGAGGTACGGAATGTGAGAGTACTCGATTTCAACAGGGATCGGATTATCATTTGCGGGCGCCTCGAGTTTGTCAGCATAGCCTATGTCAAAGAGGCGCTTCATCTTCAGAGAGGTCATCAATTCCCCGCTGCCATCCACATCCACATCGGTTGGGACAAGTGTCACGCGCAAGTCAGCTGCAGTCGTAAGTGACGTACTGCTACTACCTGCTGCATCCTTATCGACACTGATGATCAAATCGACCTTTTGATTCATCGGTAGGTAGAGTTGTGTTTCTGACTTGTCGAGGTTGACCACCCAGTCATCGCTTGCAATTGTAAGGCCAGGTGCACGAACCTCATAGCCGACATCAACCCAAATATCCTTGTTTCCTGTATTGGTAATTGTTGCCTCTAATATTCGGTTGTAACCTTCGTGGAAGAAATATTCATTCTCCCATCCTTCAACGGTGTAGGTAAATACTGGCGCAACGAGCAACTGAACCTTCTTGAGAACGTAAACTTCGTCCGTAGAAGGGTTGTATACGGTTAGGTTCGCATCGTGAATCGCACCATTGAGGAGGTTATCGCTACCATCGAGGGCTGGAACCTCCACATCGAATGAACCGGTGCTGATCGCATCGATTGGGACGGTAAACGATTGGACAGTAGGTGTCGTCGACCAACCCCCATCGACAGTAATGTTGATGTTGACTGTTTCAACAAGGTTCCCAGTATTTTCAAGACTGAATGGGATTGTTAGGATTGTTCCTGGAATCGCTGCAAGCGTCTCAGGTGCAGTTAGTTGTACGTCATGAATCTCGGACACATTGGCAACAATATTGGCATTGAGTTCAACCAACTGATCGTTTTCATCGAGCATTGATACTGTGAGAACTGCCATGTAAAATTCATCAGCACTTGCCTCCGTCGAGGGTATAATGTTGATTCGAACAGAGGATTCGTAACCTGCGGCAATGATAACGCTGGTTTCTGTATCAAGTTCAAAGGAGACATCGTCATATCCTCCGTCATCGAGAGCCAGAGAGAACGTAGTCGGTGCGTTTCCTGTATTCTCGATGTTGACGAACGCAGAGAGTTGTTCGTACGGCGTGATGTCGATTGACTGGTTGGTTGGAGTTAACGAAGCATTGATGGTTTCACCAACACGGATGTCCATTGTTTGTTCACCGATGTAGGTGCCCGTGTCAAGATCGTAGTAACGAACGGTGAGCGGCTGGAGCAGGCCTGACGGAGCAAGTGGGTCCGTCTTGACTGTAAGTGTTACCAGCGAGAGATGCACTCCACTCGACGCTGGATAATCCTCGAAATCACTCGCAAGGTCAATGATGGTGTTGTTTGCACTGGAAGTGGTCAGATTTGCATACCACCCAGATGGCAAGTTCTCAACGATTTCTAGACGGTAGGATGACCGGTCGTTTCCGGTGTTCCCAAAAGTGAACATAAAGTCTGTATCAACGCCAACGTTTGCATCCAATGGGCCTGTTTCGGTAATCTCACCGTTGACGACCTTTGGCACGACGATGGAAAGGTTTTGTTGGATGACAGGAGCATACACTGCGGAGGCTGTGTGAATGCCTCCGAGCGTTGGCGTAGTTGTCACTGGAATCTTCACGGTGCCTGCGAGCGGAAGTTGCCCTGTGCGGCTTTGAATACCAAGTGAGGCTGCGAATGTTTCACCTAGTGTGAGGCCGTTGGTTTGGCCCGGAGTGACGGAAGCGTTCCAACGGTCTTCCTCGTTGAATCCTCCCGAGGTAAGTGCCTCAAAGGAGATGTTCCCGACGGTAATGTTTGCATCGATTGTTTCAGCAAGATCGGAGACAAGATTGTGCCGAACTTGTACTTCAAGAGCTAAAATTTCATTGACGCCAATGGTCGAGCCAGCATTCATAACATCACTTTCAGTCAGTACAATCGTATCGACAGGCAGGCCGGGATCGACCACAATAGCAGGCCGAACCTCTATTTGACCTGCGTCGGATGTAGGAATGCTCCCTACGTCTGCTTGTGCGATGATGAATGCGCTCAAACTGTCGCCAGCCCTATTGTGTTCAGCAGGTACGAGAGGTAACTGAATTGGCGGCACCTCCACATGAATAAAGCCCGATACGGTCTGGCCGACCTGCAACTCTCCAGTGTTCTCTATCGAGATGTTATGATCCCAGTTGAGTGCATTCATCGACAGGCCAGACATGAGGTTAAAGGATGCAGGAGCGTTTCCAGTGTTGGTAACGTTGAAGGCGATTGAATCGCTCTTTCCTGGAAGAACATAGGTCGTATCATTGGAAATATCGACTGTGACTTCGAGATATTCTCCGGCCATCACTCGGGTTGTGTCAGACAAACTGTATCCGCTGCCTTCAGAAGTTATCGAAAGCGAAACAATGTCAATATCAGACAGTGCAGCATTTTGAGGAACGTCAACAACGACACCGAGCGTTGTAGTAGCACCTGCGATGAGGAAATTCGTCACAGTTCCGTCAAGGGAAGTGTCAGCCCATCCCAGACTACTGCTTACACTGATGTCGAAACTATCTGTAGTGGACCCGGTATTTTTGATGATATAGTAGAGTGTTGTTGAATCACCTGGGGCAGTGGTTCGATCCGAAGGACCCACCATTTCTGCAATGTAATCGCTGAAGATGACGTCAAATTCTGTGTGTGTGAAGGATTGTGGACCTGCAGAACCGTTAACCCACACCTGAACGGAAACATTCCACAAGCCAGTTAATGCAGTTGCTGAAAAACCAGCGCTGAGGACCTCTCCCGCAGATGGCGAATAAATTGAACCTGGCTCAACCGTTTCGGTGTTTGATGCTTGCCAGTACTCGGTTGTGGTTCCCGTTGATGCATTGAACAGAACAAGACCCATGACTGCCGAAGACTGCATGACGCCATCGTTACGAATTGTTGCGTTGAATGTGTGAGATTGCCGATCGAGGAAAACATAGGTATTGCCGGGTGCTGGAGATGGCAAATCGTCGCTAATAATCGTCACCTCTCTCAAGGTTTCAACATTGAAATCACGGCGATATTCATTGTTTGCCGTATTGCCGTCGTTGACTCCAGAAACACGGGCGAACAATGTTTGCGAGGGGCCTGTTGTAGCAGTCCAACTGAGAAGGTAGGTGGTTGAGCCCGAGTTTGCAGACATTGTCCCGAGATCGACGGTATCGACAACCTGCTCAGCTGCCGTTGGAGAGCCTTTGTGTACAAGGGACAAGAATGCATTTCCAGAGGAAGTACCCGCATTGGAAACGTCGACACGAACGGTGTGCGTGTCGGGTGCGAGGACAAGCCCACTGCTGGTAAAGACCGAACCTGCCCCATCGAATTGCATGTTAGTGACTTGGAAATCAGGACCTGCGCGCCCGCTTGCAGATGATGCATCAGCAAACGGTAAAGCCAAATGGCCGACTAAAAGTAAAACCAACAAGAGAGGGAGTGTTTTTTGCTTAAACATCAGCACTACCCCCTGCTTTCTCAAATCGTTGAATGGTAACCGATTTACCCTGCGATTTCCATATCTCGAGAAGTTGCGCTAACAAGCGATCGTGTTCTTCATCAGAGATACCAAGTCGTCTTCGCTCTTCCCACAGCAACAACTGCTCAGTACGGGTCAACAATGCGTCACGTAGGTACAGTTCAAGCGTACGCCGGTAGGCATCTCGATCAGATACGGCATAAACGAGGGAGTTCCCAGGCAACTGGTCGGCACGATTTTGAATGAAATTGCCTAAGTTGAGGGCTTCGTCGTACGAGAGGTTCCTACGATCAAGATCGCTTTGGATGACCGAGGCGATGCTTTGCAACTCATATCGTGACTTTGCACGTTGAATTTTTTTGAAGTACTTGCGGCTTCGACGCGTCATGCTTGGAGCCGCCATGTTCCATCTTCTCAAGTGGCAGTTTATCAAACAATTGGCCAAAATTCACGGTTTTATTCGTTTTGCATGAGAATTTATGCATATTAAGTTGGAAGAGATATGCGCATTCCGAAGCCAAAATCCAAGCATTCATGACATCGAACACTACGGGCTAAACATGAGTGCCGCTGTAACACTGTCCATCGGAGATAATTGCCCATTGTTTGACTGCATTGATTCTTCTGGCGAACATCACAGTTTGCAACGATACATGGAAGCAGGAACCAAGATAATCCTCTACTTCTATCCACGAGATTCAACACCTGGCTGTACAAAACAAGCATGTAATTTCAGGGACAACCTTGGCCTGTTAACGCAACATGGCTATACCGTCCTTGGTGTATCAAAGGATTCGGAATCGTCCCATGAGAAATTCATCAATAAACAGGACCTCAATTTCCCACTTCTTATGGACACAGAAGGAACGTTGCACGAGTTGTTTGGTACGTGGCGAACAAAGAAAAATTATGGCAGAGAGTATCTTGGTTGCGTTCGCTCAACCTTTGTCATTGACGAAAACGGAACGATTGCATGGTGCAGATACAATGTACGTGCGAAAGGTCATGTCGAGATGTTGATGCGCGAACTTGAGATTGAATCCTGAGGCGATACAATGGATCACGACATCGGAGGTGAACAAATCTCCCTGTCTGAAACATCATGTGCATACAGACCATGTTACATCGGTAAGAATCTCCGCATCGGGGAACATGTGTCCATCGGTTCAATGTGCCATATTGGACGAAATGTAGCCATTGGCAACAATTCGAATATCCAAGGATCATGCTACATATCCGATCGCACCATCATTGGAGAACACGTCTTCATCGGCCCCAATTTGACCATCCTCAACGACAAATACCCTCCCTCGGGCGATGTAAACAAATGGATGCCTGTCCGAATTCATAATCATGCAGTTCTTGGAGGTGGTTCAACAATTCTTCCTGGTGTTCAAGTTGGTGAAGGAGCTGTCCTCGGAGGCGGGTCAGTACTCACGAAATCAATCCCTGCAAGCCAGGTTTGGGCTGGAAATCCAGCAACGTTCCTAATGTCAAGGGAAGACTACGACAAGAAAAGGTGAGGTCATGGAAGGAAAAACACACGTCATTTCATTTCTCAAAAAATGCATCGAATATGCTGAT
Source organism: Candidatus Poseidoniaceae archaeon (assembly GCA_030741455.1). Lineage (GTDB taxonomy): Archaea > Thermoplasmatota > Poseidoniia > Poseidoniales > Poseidoniaceae > MGIIa-L2. Next base: position 19,872 of record JASLVI010000010.1, read on the forward strand.
GCATCCATTGAACGGAAAACCAAGCGAGGCGAAATCGAAGACATTCACAAATGGGAAGCTTACCGTGATTACACTGCCCATGCCATTATGGAAGTCGAGGCTGGTGAACTTGATCGTTGGTTTCCTGCTCAACAGAAACAACTGGGACAAGGCGAACATCAAACCATTGATCTTGAAGCACTCACGCATGACATGCGATCATTGTGGTTAACGAATTTAGTTAGCCCTCGACCGCTCGCACTCATTGCTACATTGTCAGAAGAAGGTGTTCCTAACGTTGCACCATATACCTCAATGTCGGTCGTCTCTAATTCACCACCTCTTGCCATCGTTTCTCTCTCTGCGGATCGAAACGATCGATGGCGTGACACACTCCTCAATTTACGCCAAACCAAGCAGGCTGTACTCAACTTCCTTCCAATTTCCAACCATTTGGCATCCGTTGTTGAGCAAACAGCTCAGCCCATCGATTCCAGCAAGAGCGAATGGGAAGAATTTGGTCTCGAACCGCTTGAAGGTAATGAATTGGTCATGAAGGATGCTGCATTCGCGATGTTTGGTGAAGTCGAGAAGGAAATAGATCTACCTGAAGCGAAAGCGAAACTCGTCGTATTGCGATTAACAAAGGCAATTATTCCGGGCCAATTCGATGGTTCAGAACCTGCACACATCCTTTGCCAGCATGGATTGAACCGATTGATGGCAACACCGACTGCGTGGCACTACAACATCGATCGTAGCGTTTGAAGTAGTCCTTGTTCGAGGTCGATCATAGCACTCCATGCGAACTGCTCCATAGTGTTGGCAAGGTTTGGACAACGTCGTTTTGAATCACCGGGATGGCCCTTTTCAAACACCAACTCAGGTAACGTTCCTGTTTCTTGTTCGACCAATTTGGAGATCTGTTGTGCCAATTCAAGCATTGAGATTTCAAATTCAGACCCTAAATTGAAACTTGATCCTGTCAATCCATCGCCTTCGCCTGCTTGTTGAATGCCACTCACGAGGTCATCGATGTACGTTAATGAGCGTGTTTGACTTCCATCCCCATGAACGACAATAAAGCCCTCTTCAAGTGCAGATTTCATCATCATCGATACAACTTGCCCGTATGCATCGCCCAACAATCGTGGACCATATCCATTGAATGGACGTACGATTCGAGCATCTAAGCCATTGCGAACTGCGTGATGAACTGCGATTTCACCAAGGTACTTGCTGGCTCCATACGCATGGCGTTGATGGTGAGAAGCAGCAGAAAAAACGGATGATTCATTGCCTCCGAGCGGCATAATTTCCGATTCGCCATATGCTTCTGGAGAAGAAGTGAATACATATCGAGCATTGTGTTTTTCTGCAAATTGAAGCGACGTTAACGTCGAATTCAGATTGACATCCATCACCATTCTCGCTTCCTCATGGAACCATTTCGTTCCATTGATGGCTGCAAGATGATACACGATATCAATGCTATCGGGATTGTTTATTCGTTCGTAGGACGAGGCCAAACAAGCATCCTCTTCGATGAAGACAATCTTCTCTTCAATCTCTTTCAAGTTCTCTCGTCGGCCACGCCAGCAATTATCGAGAACGATGACATCATGTCCACTCTCTACCAATGCTTCAACCAAACTGGAACCAAGAAAGCCCGCACCTCCGGTCACCAGTGCACGCATCTTATCACACTCGTTCAAGAACTTCGATGGATACGTCATCGCCTTCCCGCTTGAATCGGATCAAATCACCATCG
>JASLVI010000110.1 GCA_030741455.1 Candidatus Poseidoniaceae archaeon
ATATGGACAAAAAGGACCTTCAAGTGTTGTTGACGTTCGTCGAAATAAGGTTGGCTGGATCTTTCAGGATTTTCACCTCCTCGACAATCTTTCAGCTGTCGATAATGTTGCAATAGCACTCGAATTGTCCGGATTGCCTTCTGATGAAGCAGTTGCAGCCGCAGAGATTGCATTAACAAAGGTAGGCCTTGGCGATCGACTCAATTTCATTCCCGACCAGCTTTCTGGAGGGCAACAACAACGTGTTGCCATCGCTCGAGCTATCGCTGGCAACCGTCCTGTTCTCCTTGCGGACGAGCCAACTGGAAATCTCGACATTGCAAGCGGAAAAGAAGTCATGAAACTGTTCAAAGAGTTGTGTCATGATGAAGAAAACCCAATTTCAATTCTTATGGTCACGCACGATCCAGATTTGGCATCCAATGCTGACCGGATGCTTCTCCTTAATGACGGGAAAACGGAAGCCTCGGACATTCGTTCTGCTTGGGGGCTTGATGAGGAAGGTGAAGAAGAATGAGCGACGATATCTCTGATTTGAAAGACAGCGACTTCGGCCAGAATCGTTCTCGAATTCGACGATACCAACATGCGTTGATGGAATTACCAAGCCGATTACGGCTTGCTGGACAAAGCGCCTGGCGAGGTAAAGAACGAGGCATGGCCGTCATTGCTGGTGTTTTCCTTGCGTCATTGGTCATTACAACCGTTCTTGCCTATGGGGTTGGCCTGTCCCAACTGTTCTTTGATGAATCACTCGACTCTGAACCCTTTGATGCAAAAATCGAATACGCTCGAACGCCTGTAGAAAACGGTACAGGATGGTCGAATAATACGACGACGATGACTGAGGTATGCGATGAATTATTGGAGGAATTCTCTGAATTCAACGATTGTACAATGGTTTTGGGACGTCAAGGAATCCATAGCGGAGGATTCTTCAACCTCGATTTCGTTGTCGCTCAGCCACTCGAAATGAGGGTGATCTCAGACAACGAAAATCCATTATGGGATACGATGAATTTTGATTATCCAGAAGCGCTAGAAGCAGGTCCGCCTATTTCCGATAAGCGAGCAATTCGATTCCTCGGACCAGAAGCATTCGATGGTGAACTCGCCGATCGTCTGAGTCAGAACATCATCTCTGGACTGGGTGAATGGCCAACCCCAGAAAACATGAGTGCAAACCGTGGCATCATTCTGCCTTCAACGATCGCAAGCGAAGCACAAGCGAAGCCTGGTGATGTTCTTGACGAACTCACCTTTGCGTATGTTGTCGATGAATCAACCTTGCTAGAAGCGGCCATCGATGACGACAATTGTGCAGGTGAAATCACGCCTGAAAACAACGAGATGATCTACTGTCGAATGTGGATGACCGTTGAGAATTTGACCGTCATGGGCATCTATGAGCCATGGGATTTTGGAAATCCAACACTTCCATTCAACCCAATCTTCTCGACGTGGGAAGTGCTTGAAGAAGAACAACGGCAAGTATTGATGAACAACGATCACATGTATCTTGGTGTTACCATTGATCGAGGTCAATTACCAACAACATCGACTGCGGATGCAGCCGATTGGCTTGAGGATTTAGGAACTCGCGTTCAACAAGGAAACTACACCGATGAAGGTGTTGAGTTGTATTATACAGACATCATTTCTGGAACAATTCTCTTCCTCAACATCTTCCAAGGGTTGATTCAGATTTTTGATTACATCATTATGATTCCAATCGTGATTCTCTCCCTTGCGGTCCTCATCTATGGACTCGTCCTTTCACTTGAACAACGAAGGCGTGAAGTTAGCATTCACCGGGTGATTGGTGCAGATGGACAAAGTCTGCAAGGTATGGTCTTGCTCGAGTTGTTCGTGATGTCATCGGTTGCATGGTTAATCGGTTACATTCTCGCATTGATGGCTGTTCCAATCGTGTTATCAGCTGTTGGATTCATGGAATTCCGTACTGGTGATTTCGATGTGAATCCAACGCTTGGAATTGGATCCACATTGTTTACGGCGATTACAACACTCGGTCTTGCAATGATCTTTGGTCGTAGTCGTGCTCGTAACTTTATCGAACTGGAGATTGAGGAAGGCGTTCGAAAGACCACTGCAAAAGCGGAACCAAAACGATGGCTTCATTGGTCTGCCTTCCTATTTGGTATGTTAGCAGTAATCGATACATGGCTTGAGATGAACGGAAGTGAGGATGGAATTGTCTCTAACTTCTTCATCGAAGGTTTGATTGGAATTATTGGACCGTTCGCACTCTGGATTGGTGGAGCGTTATTGCTTGGTCGAATCGGTGCAAAAGGCCCGCAAATCATGCAAGTACTGTTTGGCCGTACACCACTGCTCAAAGATGTCAAGCGCGGACTAAAAGGGTCTGGATCTGCAGAATCTGTGAACCGTCTTGCTGTCATCATGCTGCTTACACTATCGATCGTAACGCTTGCCGCAGTTCAAGGTTATACTGGAACGTTGGTCGATGAGAAGACAGCCGATGCAACCGTAGGTTCTGATTTGCAAATTTCAACGGAACAACCAATGAATTCAACCGAATTGATTTCCCTTGTGAATGAGTTCGCACAAAACGACGTGAATCCACTTGCAACCAGCGTACCTGAAATCACGCTAGCGGACGAAGAGGGCGGAGATAATCTGCAAACGTTTGTTCTGTTTGACGGAAATGAAGAGGTTTTGCGATGGAGCGAACAATCCATTCCTGGCGATGATGTTGATGCAGCAATGAGCGGTTATCGAAACAATGGATTCTCAGCAGGTCAAGATTCCGCCTACACACTCGACTTACCGGGTTCAGACCGAGGTGGAAAGGAGAACAGGTTGGATGATGTCTTGCTCAAGCCAAATGATGGGCAATCCGAAAACATCACCTTTGTGTGGGAAGACATAGCCTTCAATTTCACATCAGGCGGTTCTGAAGAAACAGACCCGCTTGCTCTGTTCAACGCGTACACGCTCCTGATGGATGCCGATTGGGGAGGACTCAATCTTTCAGGACAAGACTTGGATGAGCGAGATTTGAGTCGTGTTGATCTGTCAAACACTGACCTTGCAGGTGCTGACCTCTCGAACATGAACATGAGCGAATCGATTCTTCTCGATGTGAACCTCAGCAATGCGGACTTGACAGGAGCCAACCTTGAGAACGCGATCCTTGTCAATTTCATGGGTGGCTCGTTGGCAGATGCAGATTTCACCAATGCAAATCTCGCAGGTGCGTTTGGCTTCTTTGATCTTTCAGCATCGATCTTGTCGAACACGACCTGTCCAGACGGAACCAACAGTGATGAGACCGGATGTGCAAGCGGAGCAAGCGAGATACCTCCACCGTTGGCAGCAGATCTCTTCTTTACTGATACGCGAGTTCAGTTGATTGTAACACCGTATACGACCTCAATGTACTACATGGGTACACATGAGTACATCCCTGGTGTTGGTGCAGCTACAATTGCTTCTGCATTGATTATCGGTGAGGATTCGTGGCGTAGTCTCGTCGGAGATGATTTGGCCAACAACGTGACCTCCAAGACTTGGATTGTTCGTGTTGACGGCGTTTCAGGAACACAACTTGAATCGCTTGCATCCCAATTGAAGGCAGATGCTCGTGTATCTGATGTCCTGGATTGGTCGAGCACACACAAGGAAGTTGAGCGTAATGGTGGACTTATTTTCGGCACACCTGGACTTCTCTCGTTGCAGTTTGTTGTTGCCAGTGTTGCAGCCGTAGCATCCAGTTTCGTTTTCCTTTCACTCGTTCTCAGTCAACGTCAGAAAGAGTTGGCCGTCCTACAAGCGATTGGAGCATCACCAAACCAAATCATTCGATTGGTTCTGTTTGAGATTCTATCAATTGTTGTAGTTTCAATGGCATTGGGTATCGTTCTCGGGGTTGGACTGGCCTTATCCTTCAACGGATTCTTTGACATCTTCGGATTTATCTTCCAAATCTTTGGAGGTTCATCGACGACGATACAACGAACCTTGGTCTATCCATGGTCACAGATCATTCTCGTGTCTTTAGCGGTCTTCGCAGCCGTTGTCGTTGCATTGTTGGTAACAACACGTCGAGCATTAACAGCAGACTTAGCAAGTGTGCTGAAGGGGGAGTGAAGGTGAGCGATACTATTCTTGAGTCGGATGGCTTGTATCACGTCTATGAATCGAAGGCAGAAGACGGCAACGTCGTCGCATTGAGAGGACTTCACATCAACATGAAAGCTGGTGAAGCCATTGCAGTTGTCGGTCCTTCAGGATCGGGTAAATCGACACTGATGAAATGCCTTGGTGGACTGATGAAACCAAGTGCAGGTTCGGTCAGTCTCGCGGGAAAGAACATGACTCGATTGAAAGGCCAGGAATTGGTTGAACTTCGACAAAAGACCGTATCGTTCATTTTCCAAGAAGGAAACCTCCTTCCGGATTTGAACGCTCGAGACAATGTCGCTCAACCGTTGCGTCATCAAGGTGTCTCTTCGAAGAAGGCACTCGCTCAAGCTGATGCAATACTCGAACGATTGGGTATGGGACACCGAGCAAAAGCACTTCCAGCCATGCTCAGTGGTGGAGAGCAACAACGAGTTGCAATCGCTCGTGCGCTCATTACACGTCCTCGATTGATTTTGGCGGATGAACCGACAGGTGCACTCGATCCAGTGACAAGTCGAGAAGTCCTTGCATTGTTCAAGGACTTGCACGAGAACGATGGCGTTTCGTTCCTGATTGTTACGCACTCAAAGGAAGTTGCTTCTTTCGCAAACCGTTCGCTGGAACTTCGGGATGGTCGTTTCGTTGCAGAACATGGAGACTCCATCGATGTTGAAGATCTGAGTAAAGATCGTGAACTCATCATCGATGAGACTGGAACGGTGACATTACCGCCTGACCTTTTGGTTCGCTTGGGTGGTGCAGGCCGATATACGGTTGGAAACGTAGCAAGCGGCTATCTCTCACTTCAAGGCGACTCGGTCGAATCCATGGGCAAGATGGAACTTGCACAGGTTTGTCCAGCATGCAAGCATGACTATCTTGATAGCGATGAGCAAATGTGTCCATCTTGCGGCTCAAGTCGGCCTATGGTGGAAGTCTGAACATGAAGCAACT
>JASLVI010000111.1 GCA_030741455.1 Candidatus Poseidoniaceae archaeon
CGAGTGGAATAACGAGGTGCAAGGCCAATCTCAGACCATGGAATAGCAAATTCATAGACGTCTTGAACTGCACAACTTCCAAGCGAAGAGCTTCCACTCAAGACCCATTGTTCTTGATCTCCGCTCTTGCCTTTCGCTGTGAAAAGATTCCATTTCGCTCGACCATCGTCTCGTAACGTATCAAAGTCGAAGGCGACCATGTATTTTGCAGGGAAACTCAGAATTTGGTTCCCGTAATACGTTCGGAAATTGGTTTCTGCTTCATTGAAATTGACTGCATTTGCTTGCATAAAGTAGAGAGCCAAATCAGGCGATTTTCCATCCAGCGATGCATTCTCTAGTTCAGCGACCGTCGTTGCATCGACTCGGATGAACACATTGGATGCATCATAGCCGACATAGAACTCATCGATGTTGAATGGTGAGCCATCAACAGGCGCATCGTATCGTGCTGCACCATCCCATTCACCCGGTAGGGCTACCCCGTCAATCATCGGTTCAATAATCGAAGATGATGCTGGTGAAGGAACTGCTGGATTGGTCCACAAATCCTGAAGATATGGAGGTAGATCGAGATTGACCGCTCGATAGATGTTTGAGAGATGAACCTTGAAGAGTACGTCCCAGTTCTCATCGTATCCACTGTCTTGATCAAGTCCATACCACCAGAACCAATCGCTTCCTTCTGCAATGTACAAGGATTCCCATGCCGCTTCAAGACCTGGATCGTTTGGATTTTCTTCTTCAAAGGCAACAAGTTGTTGCCGTGCTTCGATAAGACGTTGCCAAGCCAGCGATTCTTCTTCCTCACCAGCCCATGTACGTAATGTCCCGTCAATCCAAGAACCTGTTCCAATGGTTTGGATTTCTGGTAGCGTTGGTTCTGTTTCAAGGAATTCCGATGGCGTAGTGGTGACGATGGTTGGATGTGTTGCAAGTCGACCGTACCATTCAGCCATGAATGGTCGGGCATTGTCTTGATGCTGGAATTCGGACATAAACATCCAGTTTTCACCATCCAAAGCGACGGTGAGAAGGTGTTCTGAGGGGTCCTCTCCTGCATCGAGGAGTTGCTGACGAATGTTATCAAGGTAGGCGATGAAATCAGAAACGGCTGCTTCTGGTGTCATCGTTCCATATTGGAATGCAATCCGGTCCGAAATGACTCGATCACGGAAAATAACAGCAACTTCGCCACCATCTGCACCAGTAACTGTCCATGGTGTTGCAAGGTTGGTCACATCCTCAACATCGATGTACTCACCATTCTGATTTGTGGATTGCTTGAGGATTTCCTCATCCGTTACCATCCACTCAATTCCAACATCTGTTACAGGTTGAACCATCGCTGGAGAGACCGCTTCTTCACTTGGCCACATGCCGGTTGGACGGAAGCCAAGTTCGTCCTCAAACAGATCCATTCCTGTAATGAGGTGATTCTGGACATCTTCAGGCCATGCTTCTTTGTTGACACGAATGCCGTCTTCCATTGTCCAACCTTCCATCATCAACAAAGGCATGATTGGGTGATAGTATGGCGTGGTTGTGAGTTCAACTTGACCGTTTGCAGCGAGTTCACTGTACATTGGCAACACATTGCCCATGTGTGCATGTTGGGCATCAAGAACGTAATTTAAATCATTCAATTCGTAGTTGCCACTCTGCATGAACAAATCGATGAGACCTTGATCACGATGACTCGAGTTGTAGGTCCCAAGTACATAATCCGGCGAGAACTGATAGAGATACCATAGGACCTGCAAGTCGAGGAAGTCCTGTGGAGGAAGCAAGTCGTCGTCCATGATGGTTGCAGGCTTGAGATTGTGCAGCGTGTTGTCATACAGCTCCTTGTAGCGTGCACTCGAAGGGTGGAGCCATCCGAGTTTCGGGTCATCTTCGGAGACATTGTAAATCCAACCGCTATTCCAGAATGACTGGAATTGCATGGTATGCAGTTCTAGATCGGTTGCATTTGGATAACCACCAGTCGCCCATGAACGCTTCGCAATGTCTGTATGAACATCAAGAGTCTCTTGCTCATGGTAGTCGACAAGCTGCTCAATGAATGAAGGGACGAGATTGTAGGTTACCTTCGTGCCAGTGTCAGCAAGAATTCCTGGTGAATCGACATACTCAGTCATAGCATGAACACGTACCCAAGGCATCTCATACATACCTGTGAGTTTGTTCTTGTAGTACGGTTGATGTTGATGGAATACGATGGCTAAATTGAGCGCATCGTCGACTTTACCCGCTGCAGCAGGCTGAATAATTGGAAGTTGATTTGGAGATGTTGCATTGTTTACATTCTCAATATGCCATGCATGCGTGAATGTTTCTGCACCATTATTACTTGCTGAATTTTGACCTGGGAACGATGCCCAGACATTTCCTTCATCCTGCCATTGAGCATACGCCATCACATCGAGGGACGTTGGGGAGCCAAGTTCCGTCCATGGAAGAGCAAACTCGGTCACCATGTTCCCTTCCCATCCAGCATAGAGGTCGACAACGTGACTACTTTCGACCCACGAACTTCCATCGTAGGAGATGAGTCGGAAGTACGTATCATCCTCGAGAACAAATCCATAATCCGCTGCAAATGGAAGCGTGTGTGAAAAGCCCCAATCCTTGCTCAGAACTGAACCTTCCGTTGAGGTGTTGAAGTAAATGAAGAGATCTGCTCCTTCAGAGGAGGATTTCCAGTCGGTTCCGTCCCATCCGATGTAAAGATTGGATGTGTCCCAAGTCATGTGTAAGTCAATGTTGCTGCTTGACATCAATTCGTCTGAACTCCAATCCGATAAATCGCCATCTACAGCGATGCTTGAAGGGGTTTGAGAGGTGACGAAACCCCCCATTGTTGATGTTATGAAAAGCAGCGACAAAATGACAGCACTTCTCCGCATGGCTTTACCGTAGAGATGATAATTTGAAAGACTTTGCAAGAAACTGATGGAGCCTGGGCACGAAAGTGGAATCCTCTGTCATTTGACATCCTTACCCAAACAGAAGTTATCCGAAGGCTATCCATTTGTCGACTGGCTTCAGAAGAATGGATTCTCCTATTGGCAGATGTTGCCCCTCACACCTCCAGACAAATATCGTTCGCCATATGCTTCTCCTTCAGCATTTGCAGGATGGACCGATCTCACCGAATCGAAACAGGAACACAAAATGATAGCTGATGAATATTGGTTGAACGATTGGGCTTTGTTTTGTGCCATCAAAGAGGATCAAGGTGGTAAGCCATGGTACGAGTGGCCCGAACCACTCAAGAACCGCAATCCTGAGGCGTTGGCTGAGTTTGACGACTTGCTGAAACCACACATCAAACAGCAACAAACGTTCACTGCGGAATGGGATACGTTGAGAAAGTATGCAAATAAGAACGATATCAAAATCATCGGTGATGTTCCAATCTTCATCGCTCACGACTCAGCTGATGTCTGGGCACATCGTGAGTTATTCCAACTCGACGAGGAAGGCTATCCTACCTACATCGCCGGAGTCCCCCCTGACTATTTCAGCGAAACTGGGCAAGTTTGGGAAACTGTCCTCTACAACTGGGAGGCGCATGAGCAAGAGGGCTGGAGATGGTGGAAAGAACGCATGAAGCGAATGTTTCGCATGTACGATGTCGTACGCATCGATCATTTCCGTGGGTTCCATTCGAATTGGGCTATCCCGTACCCAGAAGAGGTTGCAACAAATGGCCATTGGCAGAAAGGTCCTGGAGACAAATTGTTTGCTCATATCATGCCACTTGTTTCATCTCCCGACCAAATAATAGCAGAAGATTTGGGCATCATTCCAAAGGATGTTATTGAATTCCGTCAACGTCACAACCTACGTGGCATGAGTGTTCTTCAATTCGGGTTTTCGGACGACATCAACACGAACCCGCATCATCCACAGAACATCAAGGAAGATCAAATCGTGTACACTGGTACACATGACAACAACACTGCTGAAGGATGGTTCGCCTCTGCACCGAATGATGAGCAGCAACAGGTTCTTTCTCTTGCATTTGAAGACGAGACGGCTTCCCAGACATTGATACGCCTAGCACAATCAACGCAATCACCTATTTCCATCATTCCGCTTCAAGATTATCTTGGTTTAGGCGAAGAAGGGCGAATGAATGTTCCAGGACAAAAAGGTAAGAATTGGTCATGGAAATTTACTTGGCATGAACTCGATAGGTGATGCAAGGAACAAAGAACTCATAACCTGATTTAACGAGCACAATGTATGCCTGTGGTGGGGTATTTTACTGCCGAGATTGGACTCTGGTCCGAGCTTCACACATACTCTGGAGGATTAGGTGTCCTCGCTGGAGACCATGTGAAATCAGCGGCTGACGCTGGCATACCACTCGTAGGAGTAACGCTTCTGTATCACCAAGGTTATGCTCGACAACACATCGACAGCAACGGTATCCAATCAGAAACGTTTCCTGAATTTGACCCAAGTGAACACCTGACAAAAACAGGCATGACCATTTCTCTCAACCTCGATGGTCAGACACTCTCGGCTTATGTTTGGAGGGCCGATATCGTTGGCCAATCAGGACACATTGTTCCTGTATACTTCATCGATACGCGCCATGAAGCAAATACTCAGGAACATCAGGAACTATCCTCAAGACTCTATGGTGGAGGTGATGACATGCGCATCCGTCAAGAGTACGTTCTCGGTGTTGGTGGCGTTCAGTTGTTTGATCACCTTGATGTTGATATGCAAGGCCTGCACTTGAACGAAGGACACTGTACCTTCGCTATGCTTGAACTTTTGAATCGTGGATGGAGCAGAGAAGAGTTAGCCAAACGTAGCCTTTTCACGACACACACTCCAGTACCAGCCGGTCACGACCGCTTCGATTGGTCCTTGGTCGAACAAGTCGTGGGAGATCTGTTACCAGAGGATGCGCAGTCGTTGGTTCGTAATGCCGGTGATTCAGAGCAAGGTGCTCGATGTTCAATGTCCCATCTTGCAGTTGCCCTTTCAACATCGGTGAACGCTGTATCAAAATTGAACGCTGATGTTGCGATGACCATGTTCGATGAACAAGTGATTCAGCCAATCACGAACGGTGTTCATCACATTACGTGGACATCACC
>JASLVI010000112.1 GCA_030741455.1 Candidatus Poseidoniaceae archaeon
AAGAGATGTGGAGCACATAGATTCACTAGAATTTGTGCTAGGATCAAGAATGTAAAACGAATTATTGCTTTCCTGAGTGTCCACTTCGATTGAACTGTTACCCAGCCGCCCACTGTTACAAACAAGGGGGCTGCTAGTCCGCCCAAACCAGCGATAACAATTGCAAAAAGAGTTGTTGTTGATGCCTCTGAAGGCGCCCATGTAGCTGCAGCATGCACCATCACCATGAGTAAAATTGCAAGACCTCTCAATTGATCGATGTCTTGTCGTCGATTCATCAACCGTCACCGCTGACTTCGAACGTATTCAACTGCATTACGGAAGATTTGCAAACCTTCCCCTTCCCAGTCATCGCTAATATTCATTGAAGTATGTTCAGGATGGAGCCACATACTGTAGAACGCTTCAGGGTGCGGCATGAGACCAAAAACAAGCCCCGTTGCATCACAAATACCAGCAATATTCCTCATGCTACCATTTGGACTAATTGGGAATGGGAGGGGTTCGTCTTGAATCCCTTCACCATGCGGCGCCAATGGATCAACATAGCGAACAGTTAGTTGGTGATTGGAATTGAGGTCATCGAGTTCTTCCGGCGTGGGCATAACGAATCTTCCTTCACCATGGCGTACGGGGCATTCGATTCGTTCGATATCTTTGGTCCATATACATGGGCTCTGGGAATCGAATTCCAACGTTACCCAACGGTCCTCATATCGTCCTGTGTTATTGAGTGTCAGACTTGCTCGTTGTACCAAGTCAGGTTCGATTGAGGCGTTGTTTGGACCCGGTAGTAAACCCGTTTTTACGAGTGCTTGGAAGCCATTGCAAATACCAATGATCGGTTTCCCGTCCTTAACAAATTGCTGGAGTTGTTCGCGTAAGGCAAAGCGCAAACGATTGCCGAGGAGTCGGCCACTGCCAAGGTGATCACCAAAAGAAAAACCACCAGGAACTGCCAAGATGTCAAATTCTGAGAGTTGGCGTTCCCCTTGAACGAGAAGATTGACATGCACGCGCTCCGATTCAGCACCTACCATTTCGAAGACTGCTGCTGTTTCTCGATCGCAATTGATACCAAAACCAAACAAGACGCAAACCTTGACCTCTTGGCTCATTCAATCGCCCCCGTCAAATCTAACGCCTCTTTCCAAGAAGTGGTAAGTTCGTCAATATCGGCCTGAATGATTGTTTCATACCCGTCTTCTACAATGAGTTCAGATGATTCTGTAACCATGCCGATCAAGTGAATATCGGCGCCTTCCATCAGTTCTACAAAGGAGAGTTCGTGTTCGGCCTCAACAGAAACAACGATTCGCCCAAGTGATTCGCTCCACAATCGAGTAAATGCGTCGCCTTCTCCAATACCATCGATGTCGACAAGTGCTCCACAACGCCCACCAATGCACATTTCTGCCAATGCGATCGCTAAACCACCTTCACTACAATCATGTGCCGTACGTATCAATCCATTTTGAATCGATGTCGAAACTTTTCGATATACTTCTAATTGTTCGGTTGGGTGTTGAAGGAGAGGGACTTGTCCTCCAATACCTGTTGTATCGCCTCGTTCCTTCAGGTGGAAGGCCACTTCAGAAGCCCCAAGTTCCTCATAAGTTGTGCCAACGAGATATATTCGCTCCCCATGATGTTTGAAATTCGATGTTGCGGTCTTACGAACATCTGGCTGATTACCGAATAATGAAAATAACATAGTTGGGGGGATGGAAATCTTGTTTGGCCATACTCCATAATCGTTCTTCATTGAGTCTTTTCCGGAAACACAAGGAAGTCGATAAGCCCGGCAAACCCGCTCAAGTTCTCGATTCGCACGAACGAGTTGGGCGAGTTTGAACTTTCCATCGGGTGTCTTTTCAGATTCGATTGGATCTGGCCAACAGAAATTATCAAGACCAGCCATCTTATCGATGTCAACACCAACACAAACTGCATTTCGAACCGCTTCATCAATGGATGCGGCAACCATAGCTCCAGCATCGATATCTGAGTAACGAGGAGCAATTCCACAAGAAACAACCAATCCTTGTGCGTCACCATGAATTGGAGCAATGAGTCCTGCATCACCAGGTCCATCCCGTTCAACACCAACAAAGGGTTTCACAACGGTTTGTGCAATGACCTCATGGTCGTACTGTCGAACCCATGTTTCTTTCGAAGCAATGTTTGGCCGGGCGAGCATCTCTTTGAGGAGTGATGATTGATCGATATCTTTGGGGGGAGTGAAGGATTCGTGTTGTGGTGGAATCCATTCAGATTCCAATTCGAGTTGTGGTACGCCGTCATGAAGGAATGTTATGGGAAGATAGGCTACAGTTTCTTCTCCATGTTTAACATGAAAATAACCTGTGTCTGTAAAAGTGGCAACTGGGGTTGCTTCCACTTCATGAAGTTGGGCAAGGGCTTCAAATGCCTCTTTGTCCTTTGGCGCTACTGCGACTGTCATTCGTTCTTGAGATTCGGAAACAAGAATCTCCCATGAAGATAGTCCTTCTTGCTTAAGAGGGACTTTACCAAGATCGATTTCACAGCCGTTCGTATACTCTGCCATTTCTCCAATTGATGAAGAAAGCCCGCCAGCGCCATTGTCCGTTGTGCATGTAATCAAACAGGCATCACGGGCTTCAAGAAGCATGTCCATCATTTTCTTCTGAGTGATTGGATCACCGATTTGAACAGCACTTGATGGCGATTCATCTGTTAATTCGAGTGACGAAAATGTCGCACCGTGTATGCCATCGGAGCCGACTCTGCCTCCAACCATGTAAACCAAATCACCAGCAGTTGGGTTCTTTTCATGAGATTCACGCCCGTCAGCAAGTCGTCGAGGCATCAAGCCGACTGTGCCGCAATAAACCAATGGCTTTCCGATATATCGCTCATCGAAGACAATTGAACCATTGATTGTTGGGATCCCAGACTCATTCCCACCGACTCGAACACCAGCATGAACGCCACGAAGAACACGGGATGGATGGAACAGTGTGGAAGGTAATTCTCCTGACCAATCTGGTGGGCCAAAGCAGAAAACGTCCGTATTGGCGATTGGTCTTGCCCCTAAACCAGTCCCGAGAATGTCTCGGTTAACGCCGACAATTCCTGTCATAGCGCCGCCATAAGGATCGAGAGCTGATGGTGAGTTGTGGGTTTCGGCTTTCATGCAAATCGACCAATCGTCATTCCAAGCGATAACTCCGGAATTGTCATGGAAAACCGAAAGAAGCCAATCAACCTCCTTTGCCATATCATGGGTTGGCTTCATGATGTGTGTCTTAAACAGTGAATCAACAACTGTGTCTTCATTCGTTTCAGTGTCGATATGATGGATTTTACTTGCAAAAATCTTGTGTTTACAATGTTCACTCCACGTTTGCGCAAGGCATTCGAGTTCTACATCAGTCGGAGCGTTTGGTGAAATACCGGCCAGTTCTCGTGCTGCACGAGTGGCCTCATCCCGGTAATGATCTCGAATGGTTTGCATTTCATTGAGATTCAATGCAAGAAGGCCTTCGTTTGACAATTTAATCAATTGCTCATCCTCGACTTCGAGATTGATGGTTGCAGGGGCCTGTCGCTCGGTTTTAGGCCGATTTGGGTATGTGAGTTTTGCTGCTTGACCTGTTTCCAACTGATCTTTTGTAGTAAGAATTGATTTCTGAATCAATCCATTGAACAGTGTTGATGCAAGCCACTCATGCTCGATTTGTTCTGGAAGTTCGAGGAAAGCATAAGAGATGTAGGTTGAAATCGAAGATTCTCCTTCTGGGAATAAAATCTTGAAGCCATCATTTGCCGCAGCCCCTGGGTTGTCCGTCACACCTGGTTTGAAACCCACAGTTACAGTGAGTGAGGGTGTGTTTGGGAAGAAGTTCTTGTCCTCGAGAAGTGATGTGTTAGTTGCTCCGTATTCAATAATTGGATCAGAGAATATATCCTGCACGCGTGGTTCAATTTCAGATGCGCTGTGGTGGCTTCGTATGAGATAGCCGCGAATGCTCCGAACTTTTCCAACATCGATTCCATGATCTGCGAAAAGTTGACGCTGTACAACATCTCCGAGGACATCTCGCATTCCCTCCGTTTGCAACGGGGTGACTTCGACTCTGACTTCCTGCATCGCCATTGCTTCCGACCTAGTCACAGTTCATCACATACGCTCTTTGAACACTACGGAGGAGTTTACTCCGTCTTGAGCATGGATTGGAGGAATTGTCCGGTATGGCTTCTGTCTACTTTAGCAACTTCTTCGGGCGTTCCTTGTGCAACGATTAGCCCCCCGCGATCGCCCCCCTCTGGCCCAAGATCGATGACATAATCACTGCATTTTACGACATCAAGATGGTGTTCAATTACAACGACAGTGTGTCCTTTCATTCGTAATTCAAGCAGTACATCGATGAGGAGTTGAACATCACTAAATGAAAGCCCGGTCGTTGGTTCGTCCAATATGTAAACCGTGTGTTTGTGTGGCGGCCTACGCAACTCACTCGCAAGTTTGACCCGTTGTGCTTCACCACCAGAAAGTGTCGTTGCGGGTTGCCCGAGTCGAATATAGGCAAGCCCAACAGCATTCAGCGTCTCAAGGGTTCGATGTATTTTCTTGTGGTTCTTGAAGAATGTAACTGCTTCACCGACGGGCATTTGCAATACATCATGGATGGTTTTTCCTTTCCATGTCACTTCAAGACATTCACGAGTGTATCGTTTGCCATTACATATATCGCACTCAATCCAAACATCGGGAAGGAAATTCATTTCCAATTTGATTGATCCTGCTCCAGAGCATGCTTCACAACGCCCTCCTTTAACGTTGAAGCTGAACGTTCCTGGTGTGTAGCCACGTTCTTTTGCAAGGGTTGTGTTTGAGAACAGTTTTCGAATTTCATCGAAAACTTTGGTGTATGTTGCTGGGTTGGAACGTGGTGTACGGCCGATAGGTGATTGATCGATTATAATGGCTTTGTCAACATGCTGGAGTCCTTCAATACTGGAATGTTTGCCGGGTAATTTCTCAGCATTGTGTAAATGTCGCTGTAATGCAGGCGCAAGAATG
>JASLVI010000113.1 GCA_030741455.1 Candidatus Poseidoniaceae archaeon
GATGGAGAAGACTACTCTTCTTGGGTTCGCTCAAATGCAATCTCCATCGAAGGTCAGCCAAATACAGTACCAACGGTGGACAGTATCACAATATCACCAACCAATCCTACAACCTCAGATTCACTCATCGCATCATCAACCTCTTCTGATGCAGACATGGATTCCATCACTGACACCGAATATCGCTGGTGGAAGAACGGAGTGATGACAGCGATTTCATCTTCAATTCTCGAATCAACGACGACGACGAAAGGTGATGTTTGGGTGGTCGAAGTTCGAGTGAATGATGGAACTGACTGGTCTACATGGACACTCTCTTCAAATATTGAGATTCAGAACACTGCTCCTCAGTTAGAATCAGCGTCAATTAGCGCTACAGAAGTAACAACTGATCAAGACGTTACACTAAGCACAATCATGAGTGATGTCGATGGTGATACACTAACAATAAGCATCGTTTGGTACCTTAATGGTACGATACAGCCGGAATATAACAATCAGGCAACTCTCCCATCATCTGCGACGATTAAGGGCAACATTTGGACTGCTATTGTGCAGGCAGATGATGGTGAAGCAACAAGTTCTCAAAGCGAGACTCTTTCTGTATCGATTCTTAATTCGAAACCGCTTCTTTCCATTGCACTAGATGAAAGCGTAACATCTCAAGACGACCTCTCGATTGAAACAACAATTACTGATCTCGATGGGGATTTGACTGAGATTTCATCGATTACTTGGTTCCGTAATGGGTTCCGTGAAGGGTCACTTGATGGTGCAACAACGGTTCCATCATCGTATCTAGGGCCAGGACAAGAATGGAGCGTAGAAGTTCTTGTCACGGATGGCGAGGCGACAGGGCTTTCATCCTCTTCAATCACGATTTCCAATGCCCCACCAACTGCAATCATCACCGTCTTGACTGAATCTGCATATGCTGGTGAACGCGTTCAATTAACAGCCAGTGCATCTTCCGATCCTGATAACAGAATCGTTGCCTATCAGTGGTCTTGGTCTTCCTCATCGGGCGGACAATCATCGACATCGGGAACGGATGTCACGTTCCTCATGCCGCTTTCAGGAAGTGTATCTATCACCTTGTCCGTTACCGATGAATCCGGTGCAATAGATGAGTCCACGACAGTTGTCCAAGCATTACCAGCATTGCCATGTCCAAGTCTTACCTCGACTCTCGATGATGGTGATGTCAATCTAGCATGGTCATGGAGTTCACAAGAATCAGCGAATTTCAATGTGTATCGAAACGGTGTTCTTCTGGGTCAGACAAACAAAACGAGTTTCGCAGATACTCCGAGTATACTCGGTCTCACAACTTACAAATTGACTGTGACTATTGGAGATCGAACACTCGAATCTGATTGTCAATCACCTTCAACGCAAATCACCATCGATACGCAAGCTGCAGATTTCGATGAAGGGCCTTCAACTACCCTTGGATTTGGTCTTGGATCACTTTACATGATTATTGGTATTCTCTTCCTTGTCGCGGTAATACTTCGGAGAGGTGATTAATTTGAGGGCTCGTTTGACAGTGTTTCTTGTCCTGGCGTTTCTTGTTCCGCTTCATGTAAGTGGAAATCCAGGAGGTGTCGGTAATGGATTGGAAGACATGCAATGTGGCGGAGCATGCCATGGCGACGCCAATCAAAATGCAACCTCCAACCTCGGATTAAATATCCAACCAGCAGCATCGGTTTGGGCAGGTCAACCAGCAGAAATCATTGTTAAAATTTCTGGAATTGGAATAGAACATGATGTGGATGTGCTCGGTATTTTCTTACTATCAACAACAAATGCGAATGGAGATGTTCCAACTTCTCATGGATGGGAAATACTCTCTGATGGGATGGGCGATGCTAATAATTACATCGAGATTTCAATGGATAATCCCCCTACATCTGTCTATTCACACACATGGATTCTAAGGGCTGATGAAATCGGTTCAAAGACGCTCTACGTTGCTGTTCAACACGGTGGTAGTTCAGGTAGTCCATACTTCGGAATATCCCAGGCTTTTGACATTGAAGTGATTCCAATCCCTGAGAATCTTCAACGATTAAACCCCGAATATTCACCAACGACATCAAGAGATATAGGTGATTCAACCGATTTGTGTGTTGAGACAGTGAACGCTTCGAGTGTTGAGATCGAGTGGAGAGAATCATCAGGTGATGCGATAGAACTGACAACCATTTTGGATGGAGACTGTTGGAGAGCAACCTTACCAGCTTCCATCGATGCAAACACAATCGAATGGCGAGCAATACTCGAGGGGGAAGGGCCTACTCAAACAACGCCGTGGTTCTCATTATCTAGCCTAGAACCTCGATGGGAGGCTAACGAAATGGCTCTGAACCTTCAATCGCTTGCTCATGTTGTTCTTTTCTTTGGAATTGTTCTTTTGCTCAAGATGCCGAGAAAGGATACATCCGAATTGAAAAAATACGAAGCATCAACAGAAGTACTCGCTCAAGAAAACACACCTCCTCCTTTACCTGCTGATGGATTGCCTGACGGCTGGAGTATGGAACAGTGGAATCACTATGGTGCAGATTATCTGGAGGGACGTCTATGATTGAAAATGGAACATTCCACGTTATTACGACCGAGTTGGTTGTAGGATCATTTGCCCTCGCAGGGGTTTGTTTTGTTCTTCATGCGTTCTTTACTTGGAGAGAAATAGAGCCGCCTCAGTATTCCAATGTGGCCGATACAACCGCGCATGCTGCTCTTCTCTTTGGGCTACTTGCACTTCCGTTTGCGATTCTTTCCGGCTTAGGCGCATCTCCAACAGGAGCGCACACATCCCCCCTATTAGCAAACAAGATGCTCCTCTCCACTGCAGGTGGCGGCCTTGCAATTGGGGTTCTCTTCACGCGTTGGAAAAATCAACAACCAATGGAAAAAGTAGAATCCTACATTCACAATTTGCTCGGTGCATCATCAACAGGGTGTATGCTCCTAACTGCTTCATTGGGCGGAACATACAGCCGCGGAGATTCGTTAACGGAATTCATTCCATGGATTAAGACAACAACTCCACTTCTCCCGTCTTGGATGAGCATTCTTGTAATGCTCATTGTGATTGCAGCACTTATTCTTCGAAGGACTTCAGCCGTAAAGCATGGATGATGGTGATGGAGCCTCATTCGGTGCGGCTTGACTAAGAAGTGATTTCAACTGTTCTTCAAGCATCTGGGCTTCTTCGAGCAGTGGCTGATCGTCGAGATGTGTTGTCGGTAGAATTGAATTAAGTTTCTTGACCAATGCAGCAGCAGCACGAGCATCAGGGAACCGAGGATCAGCCTCAACCATGACGCTAAGTACATCGATTGCTCTTCGTCGCGCTTCACTTAACAACACACCGTTTACGCCCCGGATTACACCACTTGAAAGCAAAGGAACATCCAACCCCTTCAGCATTTCACAGACATTATCGGTTGCACCGATTCCGACCATATCGATTCCTTCCGTATCATCGTATTCGATGGTTGGTTCTTCAATACCAGAATTACCACCCAAACCTTCCTTTGAGAAAGCGTCGATCAAAATACCCATGCGAATCTTTGAACCCTTTGACCAGTCGTAAAGAGCCCATACGATATCATGGACAAGCGGACTCGGAATAACCAATTCACTCATGAGAAGAATAATTTTGTCACACCCCTCGATGCTACACTCTGGTTTACCTGCATAGGCTCGAATAATTGGCATCGGTTTCCCATCGGTGACGAGGGTTAGTGGAGGGAGGCGAGGGTCGACGACACCGCCAACAAATTCGAGATCTAAATTATCAATGAGATAATGACCTACGATACTTGAAACCATTCCAACGCTCGGAAAGCAGGTGATGACAAGCGCTTCTTCAGTGATAACGTCCGCTCGAATCTTGACGAGAGTTCCTTCCATAGGTGAAACTCAGCGAGGAGGCATTCAACACTTTCGGCTTCAAGCGCAGGTTTCATGTTCTTCAAGGGTAGCCCTTGTTCATGGTCGAAGAGCGGAAGCACAGCCTGTCACCTTCAGCGTGGAATCGTTACGAGACGTGCCCGCGTATGTACTGGTTGAGCCGACAAGGGTTGCCAAAAAAGACAGGTATGGCCGCTTCATTGGGCACTGCTGTACATGCATCGATTGAGGATTTGTTGCAAATCGATCTCTCAGGACGAGAACCAGCCGAGTCGAATTGGATGTTTGAAGAAGCGGATCAATTGTTGCAGAATCGTTGGGAAGAAGAAAAACGATTGTTCCATGAAACACCACGTCATCCAAATTGGAAGGAAGAGAAGTACAAGGAGGCGCAAAAGCAGCAGAAGGGAGCAATTAACATGCTTCTTGACCATGTTGGTGTTCAAGGACTTGCTCATGATCGAATTACAATCGCATTATGGAAGAAAATTCAGTCCCTTGTGATCGCCGTCGAAGGAGAATTGGTAACAAAGGATGGCCATCTAATGGGTCGTTTAGATCTTTTACTTGCAGATGTAGATGACGATGGAAAACTAACAGGCTGGCTGGTTGCAGATTTGAAGACAGGAAAACCTCCTCAAGGCAAACTCAAACCAGAAGTCAATCGTCAACTGCGGATGTATCGCGATATTCTTCTATCCAATAACGAAAAGGCACCACCTGTTCAAGCTCAAGGCTGGTATACTGCCACCGCCTCAAAATGGGATGCGGTAGGAGAAAATGTGCTTGAAGCAGCCTATGAGGCATGGAATGCAACTCAACCATCAGAAATACCTCTTCCACCCACTCCAGGACAAGGGTCTTGTGGCGGATTCTGTGATTGGAAAGCATGGTGTCCACACTGGTGGAATTGGCGTTACCAAAACAAAACACTTCACAAGAATGATTTCGCAGATGGCGTTGTCGTCTTACATCAATACGATGAAGGCCGATCTACAGCAACGGTTGAGGAATGCATTCCAGGAAATGAAGATGGAAATGTTGAACCAACTGGGCAGATGCGTAATGTTACCTTTGATGGACGTGGAAAAGATGTTCTTGAAGAGCTCCTTGACGCTGGACACAAAGGCCCTATCTT
The DNA here is from genome assembly GCA_030741455.1 of Candidatus Poseidoniaceae archaeon. Classification (GTDB taxonomy): domain Archaea; phylum Thermoplasmatota; class Poseidoniia; order Poseidoniales; family Poseidoniaceae; genus MGIIa-L2. The sequence goes on from JASLVI010000113.1 coordinate 5,066, forward strand.
CCT
>JASLVI010000114.1 GCA_030741455.1 Candidatus Poseidoniaceae archaeon
GGATTGGGACTTAGCGATCAAACCATCAAGAGCATCGTTTCAACCATCCGTTCAGAAGCCCAAATCGATGCAGAGGTCGATGTCCAATCTGCAACTACCGCAGCAGATATTGAACGATGGGTGCAGCATCCTCCAAGGGGTTGGGCGCCTCGAGTTCACCTCGCAAAATCAACGACTTCAGAATCGGTTCAAGTTCAGTCCACACACGATCCAATGATGCAAAGAAAAGCAGATCCATACGTCGTTTCTGGAATCAGCCTTGGACTCCCTGGCGGCGAGAAAGTCTTCGACGAGGATGTGTTTGAACGTCTGGTTCGTGGTGAAACGTGCATTCAAGAGGTTTCAGACGAATACAAACAACGTTTACTCGACAAAAACATAACTCGATTGATCAAAGGACGTGATGGTTCTGTCAACATGGAACAAGCCACCACATTTGGCGATATTCCTCAACTTGCGGGTGTAAAAGGAGCCTTTGATCTTGCTGAAGAGTTCGGTATTGATCCAAAGATGATTATGGCATGGGACATTACAACACAACTTGCTATGGCTTCTGGCTTGCTCGCATTACGTGACGCTGGAATTCCACTCACGCCTGAAGAACAAACAGGTAAGGGTGGATTGCGATTGATTCGAAATTGGCAGGTGCCAAGTGTTCACCGTGATCGAACCGGTATCGTCTTGGCATCATGTTTCCCAGGATTACAGATGGCGATGAAGCATGCAAAGACAGATGGCGATGATGGTGAAGGAAAGTTCGACCGCCGTTATTTGTTCCAAACGTTGACCATGGGTCATTCACAATTTGCTCAGTTTACTGGTATTCGCGGTCCTACGACAACGATTAATCTCGCTTGTGCATCCGCAACGGGTGCATTCCAAATCGCAGAAGATTGGCTTGCAGCAGATCGAGTGGATCGAGTTGTTATTCTCTCTGCTGATGATGTAACTGGAGACGATCTATGGGAGTGGATTGGAAGTGGATTTGCTTCAACAGGGGCGGCATCAACAAGTGATGTCATTGAAGAAGCAGCATTACCGTTTGATAAACGACGAAACGGGCTTGTCTTGGGTATGGGAGCGGCTTCCTTTGTGGTTGAACGAAAGAGTTCAGCGGATGAACGAGGTGTGCAGCCGATCGCTGAATTACTCGGTGCAAAAACAGCAAATTCCGCTTATCATGGAACAAGACTCGATGTTGAACACGTCGCAAAAACAGTCGATAATTTCGTGGGAGAAATGGAACAGCGTTGGAATCTCAATCGACATTCGATTGCAAAAGATTTGGTCTTCTATTCGCATGAAACCTACACGCCTGCTCGTGGCGGAAGTGCTCAAAGTGAAGTCAAGGCATTACGTCAGACATTCGGCGACAGTACGGATTCGATGGTCATTGCCAATACAAAGGGCTTCACTGGCCATCCAATGGGTGTCGGTATTGAAGATGCAAGCATGTTCTATGGCTTGTTAACAAAACGAATCCCGCCGATTGCGAATCACAAAGTCGTTGATGAGGAACTTGGAAATCTCCATCTCTCAGAGGGAGGCGATTATCCGAATTTGAAATACGGGCTACGTTTCGCTGCTGGATTTGGATCACAAATCGGCCTCTCGTTCGTCCGTGCATGGCCAATTGAAGGGGAACGAATTAATGGCCAACGACTTCTTTCTTGGTGTCGAAGTCTTGCTGGTTCTCAAGACATACAATTACGTATTCTCGACAATAAACTCGTTGCTTATGTTGATGGTGATGATAACCTACATGGAGGAATTCAAGGCGATGCGTATGAAATCACTGCACCATTTGAAGGTCTGCCGAGCGAACCTGTTGAAGTTCAGGAGCCGCCTACAGAGGAACCTTCTCCAAGTTCTGAGCCAGAAGTTGTGGTCGAAACACCACCTGCACCTGCTCCAACAAGCAGTCCTGCATCAGGTGACATGGTTCAAACCGTCATCGACGTTGTCGTCAAACATACAGGATACCCTGCGGATTTCGTTGAATTGGATCAAGATTTGGAAGGCGAGTTAGGCATTGATACCGTGAAGCAAGCTGAAATTATGGTCGATATCCGCCAGCAGTTCAATCTCCCCGTGGATGAAACCTTCGTACTCTCTGAACATCCAACATTGAATCACATGATCGGTTACATTCAACGAATGCAAGGTGGAGAAGCGACGGTTGCAGCACCTGCTCCAATGGCTGAGCCAGAACCACCTGCGCCTGCCCCAGAAGCACCCCAAGTCGTTGCTCCTGTTGCAGCAGCACCAGTATCTGATGAAGCGATGACACAACAAGTCATCGATGTCGTCGTCAAGCATACCGGTTATCCTGCAGACTTTATTGAATTGGACCAGGATTTGGAAGGTGAATTGGGCATTGATACGGTCAAGCAAGCCGAGATCATGGTCGACATACGCCAATTGTTCAATCTCCCTGTCGATGAGGATTTCTTGCTTTCAGAACATCCAACGTTGAATCACATGATTGCCTATATTGCACGGATGACTGGAGGAGATACCGTCGTAAACACGCCTGTTACCGCTGCCCCTGCAGCATCTGAACCCGTTCAGGAACAAGCACCGCCTCAGGTGGAATCTTCTGCACCGATGCCAACGGATGCAGGCATTGAATCTTCCTTGGTAGAGGTCGTCGTCAAGCATACTGGATACCCTGCGGATTTCATTGAAATGGACCAGGATTTGGAAGGTGAACTTGGTATTGATACTGTCAAGCAAGCCGAAATTATGGTTGATGTCCGTGAAATATTCTCACTTCCCGTCGACGAGGATTTCCTGCTTTCAGACCATCCTACGCTCAACCATTTTGTTGCCTATATTCTCAAGATGAACGGTGGGACGACTACGGCTGAAGCGACGCCTGTTGTAGAAACAGCGACTCAACCAACGCCTGTTGAATCTACGTCTACAGTACAACATGATGGCTGTCGACGTTGGCAGATTGAGGTTGAAGAAGCGGATACCGTCAAAGCATCATTAACACTTGATGGAACCGTAGTTATCACCGATGATGGCTGGGGCATTGCTGAACAACTCTGCGCACGTCTTGAGGCCAGAGGACTCTCAACCGTTCGAGTAGGATTTGAAGCCGGTATCCGCGATGTTTCAATTCAGACAGAACAAGGCCGAACTGTCCATCGAGGAGATCCAGGAAATGCTGAACATATTGAATCCATTACAACCTCACTTTCAACGATGAACGTTGTCGGTCTGATCCATCTTGCTCCAATGAAACTCGCATCCGCAGCATGGTCTGAAGATACATTGCCTTCAGCCCAAATCTCACTAGCCGCTCACGGATGGTTTGGTCTTCTGAAAGGAATGGATGCACAGCTCGGGGCATTGAATCAAGGCCTCGTTGCGAGCGTCACTGCGATGGATGGCCGGCATGGCAACATTGGAGAACGTTTCAATGCCATTCAATGTGCAGCATCAGGCGTCACCAAATCCTATGCTTTTGAACGTCAGAACTTGAGGGCTCGTGCACTTGATGTCCATCCTGAACTCATCTTTGATGCTGAAACTGCAGCAGAACATATCGAAGTGGAATTGTTTGAACATGCTGGTGAAGTAGAGATAGGTCTTGATCGAGACGGCCGTCGATGGCTCCTCGTAGCCTTTGCCGAAGATGTTGTAGGTGAACTTGAACCACTTCAATCCGATGACGTATGGCTCGTTTCAGGGGGTGGCTCTGGCGTGACTGCAGCTTGTATTATGGGTGTAGCAGAAGCCAGTCAAGATGCAGAAGCCACCTTCCATTTGCTTGGAAGGTCGGTTCTTATCGAACAAACCTCGGAATGGTTGGATTGGAGCGAAGAAGATCTGATGAAGGAAAAGATGGCATTACGTGAACGATTAACTGATGCATCATCTGACGGCAAAGTCACCATGGTTGAGTGGAACAAATCATGGCAGAAGTATACGCGTAGTCGCGATGTCTATCAAACTCTCTCGCACATAGAATCCACAGGAAATCGAGCGTTCTACCATTCCATTGATGTGACGGATGCTGAAGCACTTTCAACGCTTGGAGCATCACTCGCAAACCCGATTACTGGCGTGGTTCATGGGGCTGGATTGGAAGATTCCAAACTCGTCGCCGATAAGACATGGGGCACCTTTGACAAGGTCGTTCGTGTGAAAATCGATGGCTGGTCTTCGTTGATGAAGGCGGTTGAAGCATCGAAAGGTACGTTGCGATTTGCCTCAGCATTTACCTCCGTCGCTGGACGTTTCGGTAATGGTGGTCAAACAGATTATGCTGCAGCGAACTCTATCCTTGATGCAGAGATGGCTCGTCAAACTGCGAAAGGAGCATGCAGAGCAGTTGCCATTGGATGGACGGGTTGGCGAGATGTCGGAATGGCAACGCGAGGTAGTATCGAAGCGGTCTTTGAAGCAGCAGGAATTGAAACACTACCTGTTGATGTAGGCGTCCAGATTTTCGTTGATGAAGCGCTTCGAGGTGGTAAGCGACGAGTCATTGCCTGTGGTTCTCTTGGCTTGATGGATCGCTTCGATTCATTCAGAGAAGCACCGTTGATGCTGCCTGGAGAAATGGCTGCTGTTATGGCAGATCCAGCCCGATTCCCATTCATTGACAAAGTTCTCGCCATTGAAGAACATCAGATGGTGATGACACAGAGCACACTTTCTGTTGCAGATCATCCGTTTCTTAGCGACCATGCAATCGAAGGTATTCCTTACCATCCAGGTGTGATGGCCTTGGAGATGTTCGCAGAAAATGCACTCTTGCTTTGCCCTGATGCATGCCTTGCAGGTTTCGAAGGTGTGACCTTCGGATTGCCTGTCAAGGTCATGAAAGGAAGCATGTGCGTACGTGTTGAAGCAAAGGTTGGCCGCACTCAAGGAGATTTAACGTGGGTTGAATGCCGCCTCGTATCAGATTTAACCAATTCAGAAGGTGTAGTCTTTGGTGAACGTGAACATCATCAAGCAACAGTTCGCCTCGTCAAGAAATCAGATGATCTTAGCACCTTCTTGCAATCTGAAATTGATGAACTTCCATCCATTGGAACGCCTCCA
>JASLVI010000115.1 GCA_030741455.1 Candidatus Poseidoniaceae archaeon
CTTGTCTTCATCGAGGAAGACTGGATTCTTTTGATGGACTTCAATCATATCGCCAATTCCGTTACCATCACGATCGACTGTGGTTTCAACCCACCATCCTTCTTCGGCTTCTGGCGTGTCTTCGACAGGGACTGTGGCGAGAACCGTTGGCAAGACAAACATGGCTAGACAAAGGATTGTTAGCAACAAACGTGGCTTCTTCAGACCGCTCATGATGGACCGACGAAATACTATGGTTTGAACTCTTTCAATCGGAGTGTAACAAAATCCGTCCAAAAGACGACTCTAAGCGTAAATGCTGGGTGTTAATTTATATTCTAATCGTTGAAGTCAAGTACTGATTAAAATGCCTGCACCACAGAGAAAACCCAAACAAACGGTTTCAATCGCCAATGATGCAATCTTTGCAAAAGAGGAAGACGAGATTCCATTCAAGCCCGTCATTGTTCGGGCACCAGGTCAAACCAATGGCGATTCACTTGAACGATTTACTGAAATTACGATGTATGCTGTTGCCATGATCTTTGTTTGGGGTGGTTTGTTCACAATCGCCTTTGCTGAAGGAACCGGAGAAGAGAAATTCTTGTACCTCTTTATCGGAGGTCTTGCTTCAGCTGCTATGGCCTTGTTTATGGTTGAATTACAAGCCAAAAAGAACGAATTTCAACTTATGATTTCTCAGAATTACTTACTTGGCCTGTCATTTTTCTTCATGGCTGTTGGATTGCTTTGGGGGCTACGATGGATTGGTGGTTTCATCACCCTGCAAGAATTCCAATTTGATGGCGAAGCCATTACTTTGCTCGGATCTGTCGAAAATGATGAATTCAAAGCAAGTGCAAACATGATCTACGTTCAAGCAATTGGAGCGGTGGCAATGTGGTTTGCCCACCAACGAATCCTCAAGCGGTACAAAGGCGATACATCCTTCGGTTGGGCGGTTGCGAGTTACATCCCATTGGGACTTCTCATCGTAGGTGTTGGGACATGGATTGAATGGTCGAATTATGAAGTGAGTTACGAACTTGGCCTCGCCATCGTTGGACTTTGTGGACTGGCAATGTACAGTGCATTAATGTCGAACAAATCGATTAATTTCGCAGTTGTAAGCGTTGTTTCGGGCATCATTCCGATCATCTACGAGATTCTGAATGAGAATGCCCCAGACGGTGGCGAAGGTGGAGCATTATCGCTCCTTATTTTCATCATTATCATTCAAGGATACCTCGCAGGTAATGAACGATTGAAGCAATCGTTAGCGGAGAAGATGTCCTTCTTCCTTATCGGTGGCGTCATCGTTGCAATGCTCATTTCCAGTACTGCGGATCTCAATCTGATTCTTGGACCATTCAAGCCGGCTGAGCTTGGAGATGGAGGGATAGCATCTGTCATTACGTTACCAGTTGCGCTTTGGATTACGGTTTTGTGCGCTTATTTCCAAGCGACACACAAGAACAGAGTTCCTGCAATGCCAATTGGACTTGCATTTGCATTATGGACGCTCGATGGTGATGAAGCGATTGTGCCTTGGATGCTTTCCTTAGTGATGATTTCATACATGCTCTTTGCTGCAAAAGCAACCCGGAAATGGGTAGCGAATCTTACCATGTCTGCACTTTCATTCTCATACCTTTTCAGCGATGTTATCGGATATGGTGTTGACCAGGGACAAATGGATGTAGCCATTGCAATCGGCATCGTCATCATCGCAGAAACAGCTCGCCGTCTCGATAAAATATCGATTTGGAGCAGTGTTCAAACCGTCACATTCGTAGCATTGAGTAGCACAATTCTCGACTCCCCGTACTGGTTTGTTACATGGATTTTCGTAACATATCTGCTTGTTATGGTCTACGAATCGATGCTTAAGGCTCGAGAGGGTGATGATATGGAGCGACGGAATTCAACGCTTGCGCTTCTCACAGCATTGGCAGTGAGTACTGGCCTTCTCTTAACAGATAAACTTGAGATTCCATCGAAGTATGAGTTCTTCGATCTCAATGGCGTATCGCTTGAATTCCTTCTTCTCGGAATGATTGTCTTCGGTCTGTTCAATACCGTTCGAGACGTTGAACTCGATGTTGGACAATTGTTATCACTTCTCGAAATGAAAGCTGCAGGTGCGTACACCTACGATGCAGAAACCAATGCATGGTATGTCAAAGAAGTCGACGAAGCTGAAGTTGTTTCAAGCAAATCATACGGATCAATTGGCCGTATTTCATTGGCATTTTCGTTGCTGGCAGTGACCATAGGCATTAGCACACTCAATCCCGATGTACTCTCTGGAGATCAGTTCTATCTGGTTGGATTGTACATCATTCCAATCGGAATCTTGTTTTGGGAAATCAATTCAATGGACGTACTCTCATCAGAAAGTCGAATGATCGGTGCCGTAATGTTGTTGATTATCGCTGCAGCGTCGCTCACGCTCATGCTTCAAGTCGATCATGCCGATGGTTTGTTCAAGGCAGGAATTGTCTACGATATTATGTTCCTGTCATCACCAATTGCAGCATTTATTCTCATTAACAAACGAGGTCTGGATCGTGACCATCTTAACCGTACAGCAGATCAGATCATGCTTTGTGTACTTCTCGTCATCGGAGTCTTTGATCAATCAGGCGGTTTGTTGTTCCTCAGCATGTACGGCCTTGTCGCTTTGGTTGCCATCCAATATCGACACCATGGCGTGACAATGCTCGCGCCGCTTGCACTCATCTCCACCTACTGGCTTGGAGATCACGGCATCATGCATTCTTTGCTTGAGTCATTGGTTGACGATGTAAACGAACTCAATGATGTTCGAGTCCTATGGTTGAATCAAGTGACAGGCATGATTCTCGCCGCACACATGTTGATGCCTATTGCCTGGAGCATACGCGACGCTCAGCATGATGAGTATGTGGACAATGCATTCCCTTGGTTCATCCCAATGGTTTGGTTCTTGTTTGGTGCTTGGGCAGTTCTACCATCTGCATCTTGGTTACCATTGGTTGCATGTACCTTTGGCCTCCTCAACGCATGGGTGCGTGGCGACATCAACCTCATCCCTCTCCTCGCAGTTGGTCTCATCTTCTCGTTTGTCATTGGATTGGCCGATGGAGGCGAGCTCACAGGCGAGATCTTTGGACTCTCAATGCTCTTCTCTGGAATCATGATTTACGGCCTCTGGTTGGCAAACTCCTACGGCATACTCGAGATGAACGTCACGGATATGGCCCGATTGGAAGCGATGATGCCTTACTCATTGGACACACAATTACGGTTCCTTGCGATTGCAACACTTCTGCTCTCATTCGATGTTTTCAACGGATTAGGTATGCTTGGAGGTAGTGTATGGGCAACCTATGAAGCAATCCAGAAGGGCGACAAGGTTTCGATTCTCTTCCTACCGCTCATCGATGGACTTACCGCTGGCAATCTCATCCACAAATTTGAGGTCGGAGGAGAGGCCTTGCAGGACATCATCATTGGAGGCGTCTTCGTTCTCGAAGGTGCGGTTATGATTTATCTCTCATCCAAAACCGACCGAATTTACGATTCAAAGGTCTTTGAGTGGAAGAGCGATGATGAGTTCTTCAATTTCATTGAATACATGGGCTTCTCGGGGGTTGTATCAGCATTGACGGGAGTTATCTATGCCTTCGGAGATGATCAGACACAATTTGCATTGTTCTTGACGGCATCAATCCTCACAGCCCTCGCCATCACTGGCTTTGGTGAGACACAGCAACAAGTGCGATGGCGACGTGGATTCGGTGTGTTTGGATCAGTCCTTACCTTGCTCATCCTCTGGGCGAGTTTCGACGAATCCGGAGATGTTCTCTTCAAAGGACTTACATCCGTCATCACAGGATTGTTGGCTCTTGGTTATGCGTTCCTCTACATGCAACGTCGTACAGAATATGATATCGAAGACGTGACAATTCCACAAGTCTTTGGCGATGTTGTTCCGAAGGTTCAGCGAGAACCCTCTCCAAAACAATCCGAAGAGGAAGAAGATGCAGAAGAAGAGGAAGCGGTTGTTGAAGAAGAAAGCAACATGACTGTTGAAGAAAAGGAAATCCTCGAATTGGGTGAAGCACTTGAAGACGAATTGGATGAAATTATCAAGCCAATTGGCAATGTAACGACAGAAAACATTGGTTACATCGAAACCATGGAAGGATTCGATGTCCGTCTGCCAAAGGAATCGATTGAACAAATCACTCGAACCATTGCAATGACACCGCATGAAGGATTCAAACCGGTTGTTCGAGTCAACATGCTCGGACAAATCGTCCTCGACTTTGAGCCACTGTGATCATTCATCTTTGAAGATTGCAACACGGTCAGAGACGAGGCCTTCACCCGGCGCAGAGGGGTAAACACCCCAGTATGCTTCACGCATCTGCTGATTTGCATCCATGCAAAGAACGACATCGGATGGCCTGTCATCCATTTCTTGAGTTCCATTAAGATGCTTGATGATCAAATCGATATTTGAGAGATTGACGACACCCCCGCCAACTTGAGTGCATGGAGCGACAGGTGAAACGGGTGTTGTTCCTGAAAGTGGATCCCACGTCGTAAACGAAGGATACCATGCAGACAGATTCAATGCGTTACGAACCTCTGAGTTTCGAATGGTGAACGACTCACCATCTGAGGTCGTTCCTTCAACGAGATAGCCACCTCGTTCTACTGAAGCACCAGAACCATCATCGTTGAACTCCTCTCGTAGTTCTTGAAGAATAAAGGATAGAATTCCAGCGGTTCGGGGCGTTGCAAAAGATGTACCAGACGTCTCATGATAGCCATCCGTATCATCGTGATTTGGCAAAACTTGTGTCCAATCAGCAGCAATATCTGGATAGGAACCACTCATCGTCTCCTTCTGATCATCGCCTTCCTCAGCGTATCCTGCGATACCAATCGACCATGGAGGGCCTGCTGTTGCATCTTGAACAGCAGGTGAAGGGGTATTGTCAGCAGCACCAGTGTGAATCTTATTATTGCCGACAACTGCTTCATATGTTCCAGTCTCAATACCTGGCACTGGAAGCGATCCAATC
>JASLVI010000116.1 GCA_030741455.1 Candidatus Poseidoniaceae archaeon
CGCCAAGCATCAACATGACCATGACAATCGCGAAAATTCGTTGATTCCGGTGTTCGGACCAATCCATACGTCCAGCCGGACTTACAAAGGAGAGAATCAAGACAAGCGGGAACAGAAGGAGTGCTCCGTAGGGAATCAAAAGCAAGAGGAGGAGAGCGACCAAGACATGCATCGATGTCATTTCCCCGAGAAAGGATTTGAATGGAAGTGATTCCTCCTTCGTGAACAGTTTGTAGATACCGAATGACAGGGGTATGGAGGTGATGATGAGAAGAAAGCCAACAGCATCGAAAGCCAACCCCATAGCGCTTGATTATGCCCTTACTGTCATATGTATTTGGGAAACACTCAGCAAAAACAAAGCATTTGAGAGCATTGGCTTCTAAGCCATGTTATGGCGGACGAGGTTGCATTGCAGTTCTCTTCCATCGGATTTCGCCATCAACTTCCAAATCCAAAATGGTACAATCCCTTCAACAAGCGACAAGGGGCTGGGATTTCACAGGTGGACTTGACCCTTCTCGGCGGCCAAATTATCGGCTTGGTTGGAACCAATGGAGCAGGTAAAACAACGCTTCTGAGAATGATCAGTGGAATTTTACCCTTCAAGGACGGACACGCTTCGAAAGATGGCGAGCGCCTGGAGATCGAAGCATTACGCTCGATGGTTGGCTTCATGCCTGAGCAAATACGCTGGTCTGGCCAACAAACGATTCGTGAGACCATGACTGAGTTTGCGCTTCTTCAAGGCTGTTCGATTCAATCTACTGAAGAAATTCTTTCCATCGTAGGATTGAGAAATCGATCTGATTCTTCGCTTGAATCGCTCAGTCAAGGCATGCGTCAACGACTCTCATTGGCTGTTGCTTTACTCGGAACACCAAAGGTACTCGTCCTCGATGAACCTTTCAATGGGATGGATCCTGTTGCAATAGATGCGTTCAAGCGACTCTTGCGAACCCTCGCCAACAATGGCATCGCTGTTGTCATTTCAAGCCACCATCTTTCAGAACTTGACCATCTTGTCGATACAATTGCACTCTTACATCGAGGGCAATTACTTGGGCATGGAACGATTGAATCACTTCAAGCGAAATTAGGATTTGAAGAGATGACAGAGGTTGTTCTCAATCGAGAAATAACTGATCCCATCATCGATTCATTGAACATCATCGAACATTCATCTACTGGACAAGAACATCGATACATCTTCGATTCAAGCCATCCCGAATTACTTCATGTCTTGATTGCGCAGAACTATGAAATCTCGACATGGCGAATTCTTCCTCCGACGCTTATCGAATTGCTTTGTGCGGCTACGGGATTGGACAGGGATGCAATTGGCATGGATGTTGGCCAGAGTAGCATGATTCCTTTGCGGATGTTGGGTGGTGAAGAGGAATGACACCAACGCAACGTATGATTCGTCTCGCAATTTCTCTTTGCAGACAGCGTATGTTTTCTACCCGTATGCTGATTATGCTCCCTATCCTCTTGCTCTTCATACCAGGTATGGCATGGGGTTTTGCAGATCCAAACCTCCAATTGCCGGCGGAACAAATTCCCGAAAATGCTACTGAAACAATGTTTTTGGCAAGCATTGGAATAGTTTTTGCTGGGACAATGGCTGCTGTCCTCATCGCACATGATGGAATTAGTCGTGACCGAATGAATGGCGTTCTTGAAATTCGTTTATCACAACCAATGCAGCGATGGCGACAAGGAACTGTATTGGTCCTTGGGCATTGGATGAGCATCGCATTACCTGTAACACTGCTCATCGTCGCATCGATGGTGTTGGTCGGTTATCGAAGCGACATGTGGATTCAATTTGCTGATGCAATCGTTTTCATCGTCGCTGCAGCACTTGTACTCTTGTGGTACACCGTCTTCGCTCTCCTCGCTTCGAGCATTGCCAAAGAGCAAGGTTCAGCCATCGCTTTCTCGATCGGATTGTGGTTCCTCTTTACATTGCTCTGGGTACTTTTCACAACACTTCTCGCAGCCCTGAACGGTGTCGCAGTAGGCGATACTCAAGATCAAGGATACTTGATTTTTGAAGGACGTCTCGATCTTCTCTCACCAAATGGAGTCTATCACCATCTTCTCGAAACTCGGCTTGATGGTGTACAGCGTGGCGTATCTGCGTTTGTTGCTTACCTTTCGGCAATCATATGGACAGTTGTCCCACTTTATTTCTTCCATAGAAGGCTCAATCGGCTCGTTCCATGATGGTTCCTAGCCAAGCATTGATGAACGAAGTCGTCTTGGTCCAACCATGATACCAGTCCTCATCATGCTGCTCCTTGCACTTGTGAGCCCGTCCATTGAAATGTCCACTCTCGACGAAAATGATTCACCTCAAGCCACATCAGGGCGGCAAGGAAGTCTTGACGTAGATTGTAGCGGGTATACATTTGAAGATCTCTTCGAGTACGATTTTGCACTTTTCACGTTGGATATCAACGATGATTGGGCAACAGGCGTCATGGATGCAAAAGCATGGGTAAATGGAAGCAAATCCGCCATTGTCCGCGACAATCTTGACAGCCTCTTTGAAGGGACCTCTGGTGGAAACGATGACTGGATTTCAACCGACGAGCGAGAAGCAGTCCGCGCTATCGGACCAAAGTGTATCGCAGACATGGAAACTCGACTCGGAATCCGTGAAGGGCCATCTCACCGAGGAAATGTCGATTGGAACGATCTTGAATTTGTTGAAGACGGAATTGCACTTGATGAAGTCAATCTAGTCCCTGAAGGACATGAACAAGAGCGAGACTGCGCCGGCCTACTCAGCAGTAATGGTTGTAAGGAGGTTCCTGTTACAGTTACCGATGATTTGGAAATTCATCTTCTCATTGCAGAGAACGAAAATCACAATGTACGCTTTGACCAACTTCCAAATCAAGGTAGTTCCAACTTCACACTGGCGATGAACGTCACCAACATCACCGATGCTCAACTTGTGATGACGTTCCCTGTTCAACAGGGTCTTCGTGTTTCGGACTTGGGCTTCTTTGATGATGGGGTTGCCAACGAAGATCTTGTAGCACCAGTAAGTGAATTCCTTCCAGATGGGCGCTTGCGAGTCGTAGCTGATGTTGATTATCCAATCGGTTCCTATCCAATGGTTCGTGAATTATTTGTTGATTTCACAACCATGGCGCCATTCACCAACGATGCGCCGGTATGGAGCCCAACTGCACCAGCTGATGGAACAATCATTCCAATCGGAACGACGTATGGCGAAATGCTCGCAACGAGTGATGCTGACATGTGGGTTGTCGATGAAAGTGGATGGGGCCTACAGTGTGTCTTCACCGATGCAGGCTGGAATGTTCGTATGGATGAAATCGCTGACCTGTATGTTACTGCAAACGGTGCTTCTGCTGTTGGCCAGTGCATGGGAGTTGATGCGTTCGGTGCCGAAACCGAAGAACATCGTAACTACACATTCGGCAAGATCATGGATGCTTCCGCAGTCCTTTCAAGCAGTGGAGAAGTTATCGAGTTCACGACGACTTCAACAGGGGTTGCCACAAGTCTAACCGTGATGGCACATGCTCATCAAATGACAAAGATGGGCCCTGACACAACTGCAGTAACGAATGCAAATGGCATCATGATGGAGTTGTCCATGACCGGCCTATCGCCTGGAGATGTGATGGTTATGGGAACGGCGACTGCTAGTGGAATGCTCGATTACGAATTCATGTTTGATTTCGGCCTTGAGAAGATAAGCAAACCTCCAGCCATCACCATCAATACAAACCTGCAAGGTGAAGAAGCAGAATGGGATATCAATGGTCAGAAGTTCATACTCAGTGGGAATGTCATCGATCCAGATGGTGAAGATGTTCAAATGACCTTGAGCATCTGCGGCAACGAGGCAACCAACTTCGATCAGGAACAACTTGCCTGGGAAATTCAAGTACCAATAGCAAGCTGTATTCAAGGCGACTATACTTCTCCATACACCGTAGTCATCGTAGCAGAAGACGAATCTGGAAAAAATGCGAACATAACAATTCAGGTCGATGATCCAAATGCTGATGGTAGCGACAATTCTGGTGGAACAACAACTACCGATGAAGAAGAAGCAGAAGGTTCGATACTCCCTGCTCCTGGAATGTTTGCTACACTCCTCATTGGACTCGTTGCTGCAGGATGGGTCTCGACACGCCGAGACTGACCAACAGACTCAAACATGGTCGCTAGGCACGAAGGGATGAGGGACATGTTTCGAGGCGTTGTTGATCGAACCAGCCATGAAGGTGGCCTTCTGCTCACATTTACTGGTTCATCACCCGCTCTCGGGTCAATTATTGTTCGAGAAGAAGACGGTCAATACATTGGAAAAATCGATGCAGTCATTGGTTCAACCGATGCTCCCCTCGCCCATGTAGCACACCTTGACAGAAAGCAAGACGTTGATTCATTCATCGGTGCTACAGTCATTATTCGGGCAAAGAAGGAACAGGAAGAACGACCTCGACGTGATGAGAGGCCTCGACGTGATTCTGATTCATACGATCGTCGCAACAATCGAAGAGGTGGCGATTCTCAGAAGGAAGATTGGGTGTGTGCAGCCTGTGAAAACGTCAACTTCTCATGGAGAACTGAATGCAACAGTTGTGGAAAAGCCAAAGAAGGAAACGTCAAGGCTTACAAATCCTCAGGACGAGATAATAATCGTTCACATCAACGACGTGAACGGCCTCGTCAAGAACGTCATGGGCAAAACGATTGGGAATGTCCTGCTTGCAACAACGTCAATTTCTCTTTCCGAACGGAATGTAACCGATGTGGAAAACCGAAGCCTGGAGGTGGAGGAAATAATCGTTCACGCGGTGGACGTGATTCTGACCGCCGTGGCGGATTCCGTGGCGGCCGAGATGGAGGCCGAAGTTTCGGAGGAAACCGAGGCGGGCGTGATTCTGATCGCCGTGGCGGAAGCAGAGACGGAGGACGAAGTTTCGG
>JASLVI010000117.1 GCA_030741455.1 Candidatus Poseidoniaceae archaeon
CGTATTGATGAACGACGCCAACGTTGAGGATATTTCCCTAGACGGTACAGGCGTCCCTATCTTCGCCTATCATCGTAAATTCGAATCTGTTGAAACGACCTGTGTTTGGAATACAGACGAAGCGCTCGAATCCTATGTTATCAAACTCGCACAACGCTGTGGTAAGCACATCTCTGTTGCAGATCCGCTGCTTGACGCTACGCTCATGGACGGTTCTCGTATCGTTATGAAACTCGGGCGTGAGGTTTCAACACGTGGTTCAGCCTTCTGTATTCGACGATTCAAGGACGACCCGTTCTCGCCTGCTGATATCGTAGCGTTCCGAACCATGTCTTCCTTGATGGTTGCATATCTTTGGATTGCCTTCCAAAATGAAGTTCCAATGCTGTTTGTTGGCGGTACTGCTTCCGGTAAGACAACAACACTCAACGCCATGTGTATTTTCATTCCATGGCAAATGAAGATCGTTTCAATCGAATCCACTCGTGAAGTTAACATTCCTCAACCGAACTGGGTCCCAGGTCTAACGAGACAAGGGTTTGGTGGTGAATCGAGCGAAGGTGAAATCGGAGAGTTCGAGCTGTTGAAGGCTGCGTTGCGTGAACGGCCTGAATACATCATTGTGGGTGAGATTCGTGGTGCTGAAGCATACGTTCTGTTCCAAGCGATGGCAACAGGTCACTGTGCGTATTCAACGGTCCACGCTGACTCTGTGCCTTCCCTTGTTCACCGATTGGAGAACAAGCCGATCGACATTCCACGTGTTCTGCTCCCTGCGCTCGAAGCCTGTGCAATTCAGATTCAAACTCGTATCAATGGCCGACGTGTGCGACGAACAAAGCAGATTGTTGAAATCGTCGGTATCGACCCGAACTCGATGGAAGTTATCACCAACGAAGTATTCCGATGGGATGTTTCCTCGGACGACTTTATCTTCAGCGGTAAGTCCTATGTCCTTGAGAAGATCATGGTCAAAATCAATTTCTCACAAGACGAAATGCGTCGTGAATTGAGAACTCGTAAGCGTATTCTTGAATGGCTTGTTCTCAATGATATCCGAAAGGCTGACCAAGTATCGCAAATTGTTACAGAATACTACGTTCGTCCAAATGAAGTACTCGCTCGTGTTGATGGTCTACGTTGAGGTGAAACCATGGATCTAACCGCTTGGCAACGCATTTGTAACCGCCTCTTAGGTGGCGTGTTCAAGAAGCGTGCTCGAGCTGATAAGGATCTCTCTGACAATCTCGTCAAAGCCTCCATGCCGATGATGCCAGAGGTCTATCTTGCCACGGTCTTTGTTACCACGTTCGTCATTACCGCTCTCGGCGTTGGCGTTGTAGCGTTGTTTTTCGTTCCAGAAATTGGCGTCATCGATCTGTGGGAGAGTCAACAAGATCCTGCAACGGTTGCGCCTTGTTTCGAATGGGAATATTGGTATCCCGATTTGGTTGACGAATCTAAGCCAGGTAATGGCTGTCCAGATTATGATACCCGTGTCTTCTCGCCGGCTCTTAAGGTGTTACTTGTCGCTATTGGGGCTTTCATTGTCCCCTTTGCTGCTTGGAAATACAACAAGGGCGGTGCACAACGAGAAGCCAAGCGTCGAGGCGATATGATCGAGAAGTACCTTCCATACGCTGCATCCTACACCGCTGCAATGTCTGCAGCGAATGCAACCCCTGCCAAGATTTTCCGTTCCCTCGCCATGAACAAGGACATCTATGGTGACGTAGCAGACGATGCTGCAATGGTATACCGTGACGTTACATTGCTTGGCTATGACCTGATCACTGCGATGAAACTCAGTGTCGATCGAGCCGCATCCGTATGGCTGACAGAATTCTTCCAAGGAATGGTCGGAACATTGACTGCTGGTGGACAGTTGAAACTCTACTTCCTCAATCGTGCTGAACACTACATGCGTGAGAATCGAACACGTTTAGGTCAATTCCTTGAATCCATTGCACTCCTTGCTGAATCCTACATTGTCGTTGCAGTAGCGATGCCTCTGTTCTTGATCGTCATGCTCGTCATTATGTTCTGGGTATCTGGTTCTGGAGCGCAGATGTCTGAAGGCATGCTCTACGGCATTGTTCTCGGGTTTGTTCCATTGATTCACGTCGCGTATGCGGTGCTTGTTTACACATCAAGTAAGGAGCAAGAAATGTAGGAGGTGACAATGCTTGGC
Organism: Candidatus Poseidoniaceae archaeon; assembly: GCA_030741455.1. Lineage (GTDB taxonomy): Archaea > Thermoplasmatota > Poseidoniia > Poseidoniales > Poseidoniaceae > MGIIa-L2. Next base: position 2,192 of record JASLVI010000117.1, read on the forward strand.
TCGAAAGAAGAAGAACAAGATTGTCGTCAACCTCGACTTGCCGAAAGACGATACAACCATGACCAAACTGTATGGTATCCTGTTCGTCTCCATTCTTCTCGGTATGACGACAGCTGTCGTATGGGCAACAAACTCAGGCTTTATTCCGACGAGCAACGGCGAGCCAATGTTCACCAATGTCGCTTGTGGAATCATCACTGGTGACAATGAAGCGTTCAATGGTCAAACAAAACCAACCTATGCGCAGAATCAATCCTGTTCGCTCCTTGAAGACAGTCCTGACATCGTATCATGGAGTGATGAGCCTTGGGACGATGTCCAGTTTAGAGGGAAAAATTTCGACGTCCCTGGTGTCGATCCCCAAGCGACGGGCGGAGAAGTTGTCCTTCAGCCGATGACGCTAACCTGCGAAGCGGAAGCAAGCGAACCCGCTACCTATACGGTTGCAATCCGAAACAGAAATGGCGAGGTACTCGATTACTATATTGGAAACACGGGTGTTTCATCGGACAAGTGCATCATCGAATTGAATTCTATTCCTTCAGGAAAGCGCTACGAAATCATCGCTCAATCAAATACAGAAAATGTACTGTTGGATTCCTTCACCTTCAACATGGACATTCAGTACTTTGACGGAATTCCTGCGAACATGAACAACAAGTCGCTTTGGATTGGTCCCGAATTCAGTCTTGGTCCTCTCAGTGTTCATCCAACCATTTTCCTCAACTTTTTCGGCTTGATGTTCTTCTTCTTCCTATGGCCGGCCTCATTCTATTGGGAAGGCGTTGAGAGCAGGAAAAACGAAATTGAAGAGAAGTTCCCTGATTTCCTTCGAGACCTTGCAGAATACTGGAAAGGTGGTCTTTCGATGACGGTGGCAGTCCAAACGCTGGCAACGTCAGAATATGGGGCACTGAATGACGAAGTCAAGAAAATGAGTGATCAACTGTCTTGGGGTATCAAGTTCAGTGATGTTATTCTTCAATTCGCAGAACGTGTTGGAACTCCACTTGTCAAACGTGCAATTTCGCTGATTTCCGAAGCCGACCGTGCTGGTGGTAAGATTTCAGATATTCTGGTTACAGCAGCCAACGACTCACGTGAAATCAAGTTCCTCGAAGGGGAACGGAAACGAGCGATAGGTTCCTACATTGCTGTTATTTGGACATCGTATTTCGTTTTCCTTGGTGTTATTGTCGTTCTTTCAACGGTCTTTATTCCGGCGATTGCGAACTCAAATTCGTCCGATGATGGTGGCGGAGGCCAGAACATTGGAAACATGAAGATTCGAAATGTCGACCCGCTGTTCTTCTTGACGATTTTCTATTATGGTGTAACCATGCAAGCCATCGGAAACGGTTGCATGGCTGGTCTGATGGCGACAGGTCGGTTTTCAGCAGGATTCAAACACTCAGGGATGATGATCCTTGTTGCACTTGTGGTGTTCAACGTTATTGCATTCTCACCAAGCCTCATTGGAATTACCGAAACACCGGGCCTGAATCCATCGGTTGGAACCTTCGTACCCGCACCTCTCAATGTGGGAGGATGATGCTGTGCGTAAGGATGACGAGGCGCAAGTCCACATTCTTGAGATGTTGACGTTGTTTTGGCTGTTCTTCATGTCAGCGACGTTCCTCATTCGCGTCAACGTTCCCGATGCACGTTCGGTCGCTATCGACGCCTCTTTGGAATCAGCTGGAGAGGATGCCATCACAGCCTCGATGGCACTTCCTCCTGAATTGACAGGAGAAAGTAGATTGCATGAACTTCTTTCAGAGGATTCGTTTGATGAGGCTTGTACACTCTTGCAAGACATGCTACCGATAGGAAAGGAAGCCAATTGTTGGCTTGCTCAAAATGCGATGCCTGCGACCCCATATGGTGAAGTTGGAACACCAAACGGAGCCACAGTAACAGTCCATCAATTGGTCGTGGTCAATGCCGATGTTTGGACCATTAGTCTTGATGTTTGGTCGCGTGGAGGTGCGTCATAATGCTCCCGCCAAAGAAAGACGACAAGGCGCAGATGCTTCTTGCAACAGGTGTTGTCCTGATGATGTCCTTGCTCTCAATGGCCATCTTTGCCATCAAACTTGCAGGAATGTCCGTGCCTCATGATGTGGCAAGCGATGCGGTTATTCAGACCACACAAGATGTTGAAACCGTTCTGCCAGGTCTTGTTGAAGCACGTGCTGAAGTGTGGTTTGACAACGGCGTCTCAGCCCTCGAATCGGTATCTCAATCCATGGATTCAGCGCATGAAGATCTTCTCCACCATGGTGAAATCAGTGGTATTGAAGTCAAACTGATTAATGTGACAATCACGGACCTCGGGTCAAATCAAATCCAAGTCAATGCAGAACTCGGCGTTTCAGACAGTGATGCCATGTTGATGAAACCAATTGCGTTTGTTATCGAACTGTGATTTGCTTCATGGATTCGTGTCTGGTTTATATCTGGTCGAAAACAGAATCACTATGAAGCGATGCGACCGCTGTTATGCACCTCTTCTTGGTTCTCGATGCACGCATTGCAACTCAAGTCAACGAAGGAAAAAATGTGAACGATGTGGTTCATCATCTTCTCTTGTCGGCAATCCTGATTCAGGATTGAGAGCATTGTGCCGTTCCTGTAGAAAGAAATAGAGGTCAGGAATTTCGTTCATTCCAAGCAAGATTAAGGAAGTGCTTGATTCGTTCAACATCACTTCCCCATGAAGGGTCAACAACAGACCATGAGGCGATCTTGGCTCGCTCCTGAAGACCTTCCTGGATT
>JASLVI010000118.1 GCA_030741455.1 Candidatus Poseidoniaceae archaeon
GGATGGAATACTATCTGAAAGGTATTGGTGAAAAACCAGCCTTACATGCTCAAATTCAGCGGAATGACGGGCAATGGAGGATCGAGGAAACATGGCCTCCTGCTGATGTTGAACGTATTCAAATTGATTTGAGCGATTGTACAAATGACGGGGCATTCGTTGGCGGTGGCGCGCCTGTTGTTGGTGGCGGGCAAACCATAACAGTGGAATGCCCTTCAATCAGTGAAGGTAGCGACCTCCACATTGCAGGTCTAGCAACAATTCATCTTTCAGCAGTGCCGACATTCGATGGCGGACAAGTCTTCGTCGAAATGCAGGATGCTGAGACAGGATTACGACTTGGTCATGCGACGATGGATGTTCGCTATCATGCGGGTGGATATGAAGCACAGACGGTAATTCCAGGGCAAGAAATCACCATGCTGATGGAATTTCAAGCAATTGACGCACTATTGCCTGCGGGCCATGGAATCCGATTTGTATTGAGCGATCAAGGCGAAGACTATCTCGCCCCTGCCTGTGGCAATACGTGCACAGTTCACGTTCTTCCATCATTGTCAATCGCTGAGCTACCAATCATCGAGCGCTCGGCCGAAGATATTCTTATCACACCTCAGTCAGATGAGGCGGCGAACAATCAGTGACCCTTACCAATACAGCGGCGCTAATTTGAGCGAATGATAATGTTCGAGAGTATTTTTCGCGCAAATGGGTAATTTGTTTTAGTTCTCAAGAAGAAAGAATTGACAAACGATTACTAATTAAACTATTTATTGTTCGTTAATGACAATTAAATGTATTAAAAATGAGCAAATGGTTCATATACCGTCCTCACAGCGACGCGTATGATACCATGAGTGATAAAGCAAAACTTGAGTATATTTGGCTAGATGGATACGAACCAACGCAAAACATGCGTAGCAAGACGATGGTTCGTTCGGACTTTACTGGAACGCTTGAAGAATGTCCAATTTGGATGTTTGACGGTTCCTCAACAAAGCAAGCGGATGGCAGTTCATCCGATTGTCTTCTCAAGCCCGTGAACATCTTCCCAGATCCACAACGTGTCAATGGCTACCTCGTCATGTGCGAAGTTCTGAACCCTGACGGCACACCACATCCAAGCAACGGTCGAGCAACAATTGACGATGACGACGATGATTTCTGGTTCGGATTTGAACAAGAATACTTCATCATGGATGTTGATACACAACTCCCTCTTGGCTTCCCAGTTGGCGGCTACCCAGGTCCACAAGGACTCTACTACTGCTCTGTCGGTGGCAAGAACACACACGGCCGCTCACTCGTTGAAGAACACGCAGATCTCTGCCTTGAAGCAGGACTCAACTTTGAAGGAATCAACCAAGAAGTTGCATGTGGCCAATGGGAATTCCAAATCTTTGCCAAGGGTGCAAAGCAAGCTGGTGACGAACTTTGGGTTGCTCGCTACATGCTCGACCGTCTAACGGAGAGTTATGGCTACTACATCGAATACCATCCAAAACCAATCAAGGGCGACTGGAACGGTTCAGGAATGCACGCCAATTTCTCAAACGGAGCTATGCGTGACACGGGTGGAAAGGAATTGTTTGACAGCATCTGTGAAGCCTTCGGCCGAAACATCGAGCGACACATGTCTGTTTATGGTGCTCACAATGAAGAGCGTTTGACAGGATTGCACGAGACGCAATCCATCGATCAGTTCTCATACGGTGTATCAGACCGTGGGGCATCGATTCGCGTTCCAGCATCCGTTCCAACTGACGGTTGGGTTGGACGTCTTGAAGACCGACGACCTGCTTCCAATGGCGACCCATACAAGATTGGTGCAGTCATCATTGAGACGACGAAGTCGGTTTGTTGAGTTCATCTTCAGATCGTTTGTTTCGTATTCGATATACGCCGAGCGTTATTGCAATGATGAATGCCAATGTCAAGATGTTTGAAACAATCATTGCAATGGAATTGACGATGATTCCATAGACGAGCCAGAGTGAAAGCGAGACGGTAACGGCAAGAAAAGTTGGGAGGGAGATTCCTTCTTCCTTTTCATCGATCCAAACACGCCGAATCTGCGGAATCCAAGCAACGATGCCAATGAAACCAGCAACCAGTCCGATTGATTCAATCCATAAATCTGCCATTAGCCCCACTCCGCAGGTTTCTTTGATGCGAGAATACCATCAACATGCATCCAATCAACTTCTTCAGAGTTGGGTCGTCCTACGACATGCATCTTCAATTTTGGTCCCTCTTTGCATTTAATTTCGATGTGACGTCCACTCGAATCATGCAATTCGATTTTGCTGAATGTTTGTTTAAAGATGGACAAGAATCCTCTCGGATGCTCAGAGGTAACGTTGAGATGACCATTACGATGAACATCCCATTCTTCAACACCTGAACCAAGTCCGAGATCTAACAAATCTCCTTTCAGTTTCAAACCGCCATGCATGTGAACTTCATCCCATGTACCAAATCCATCCATGGTTTCATAAAAATCAGCGTCGATGTTGTTTCCTCCAGTTGCTTGAATTCGATCGAGAAGTTGCCGTTCATTGATCATTTCAGCAGGAATTTCAGGAATTTTTTCTGGCCATTCTAATCGTGGGTGTGTCATTGCTACAAGGACATGAAAAGTCATGACATTGTCAGGATATCGCTTCCGGTGAATTTCTTCCAACAATCTTGCCTTGCGAGCAATCCGATGGGCGACCGTTGCATGACTATGTTCTCCACCCTTGTTTCGATGTTGAAGAAATTCCCCGTCTTCAAACACTTCAAACCGGCCCGACCAGTGCTTTTGTTCAACAACAAGAACAGTCTCACCCGAAACGAGAATCAAATCGATTTCACGCCTACCTCCGTCAGGATCTGGAATACGAATAGATGGGTAAACGGACCAATTGTTGCTTTTTCCAGCAGCTCTGCATAATTTCTCGAGTCGTAATTCAGCATTTTCACCAGCTTGGTGAATTTCATCTGGAGGGAATATTACCCGCCTTTTACGCCAAAGATGCCACCGCTGAAGAAGTCCCAATTCATCACCTGAGCAGTGCATCAACGGATGGTAAAATCAGCGTTGGATATTGTTCAGCGCCTTCTGGTAGAGCAGCAACATCGTTTTCAGTTGCTTCACCTGATAACACCAAGATGCCCATGCATTTTGCTCGATTTGCCATTGCAATATCTGTGTACAACCGATCGCCAACCATTGCACATTCTTCTGGTTGAAGTCCTAATTCTTCGATCTTATGAAGGATCATGCCTGCATTTGGCTTACCTGAAATATGGGTCGGCTCCACACCTGTCGTTGCCTTAAACAGGGCAAGAAATGCACCAACATCGGGAAGACCTCCGTCTGGTGACGGACACACCATGTCTGGGTGTGAAGCCATCAACGGAACGCCTGCGTGGAGAAACAGACTCGCAGTTTCCAAACGTTCGTACGTTGTTTCAGTATCATATCCAAGAACAACATATTGTGGTTGTGTCGAACGGGTTGAGATGCCTTCAGCCTCAAGCATCTGACACATGCCCTCTGTTCCAACACAATAGGTTTCAGTGATATTGTTCCGTTTCAACCAAGCGATACAATCGTGGGTCGAAAGTAGGACATCTTCAGGTGTAGCAGGAATGCCCATCGCCTCCAATTTCTTGACATATTGATCGACACTTCGAGAGGAGTTGTTGGAGAGAAAAAATCGTTTTACACCCTGTTCATCGCACCGATTTAGAAATTCTAGGGCGCCAGGAATCAATTGGCCACCGAGATAAATCGTTCCGTCAAGGTCAAGAAAAACCGCTTTGATACCTTCAAGTGCAGTCCCCATGATGCCACCTTAGAACATCAAGGTCTTGAACATGAACCATGGAGAGTGCAAGTTTTCTTGCGCTTCTTTGCTTGCAATCATCTCGGTCATCATCTCTTGAAGTTGCGGTTTTCTACTCGCTTTTCCTACAAACCAGTTGAGCAGCCATGATTTCCGACTTAACGATTGCATACGATAACTGTTCTTCAATTCAGCACCCAGAGTCGACCAAACTTCGTTCTGATATTCTTCAGGAGAACGTCCCTCAACAATGTGACGTGCAGCGATTTCACCAGTAACAAGCGCATTACCAACACCTTCTCCCGAGAATGGATCGATAAGACTTGCCGCATCACCAACAAGCCACGCACCGTTCATTGCCATTCTTCGAGGTTGCATCTTCTGTTTCTTTCGCGGAGACCCAAAAGGAAGCTGCCATCCTCTGGAACTACCTCTGACCATTGTTGCATTTGCAAAACGATCTTTGAACTGGGGATGATTAGCGATAATATCTTGTTGAAGCGCTCTCAATTTCTTTGACTGTTTGTCCATTAAATGCATGACCATTCCACAGCCAACATTCACCCGTCCCTCACCAATGGGGAAGATCCAAAAATAGCCTGGAATAATTGTATCAACGAAGTGAATTTCAATATCGCCAATGTTTCCTTCGCATCCTTTGACGCCGTCCCAATATTCGCGATATCCTCCACAATAGTGTTTTTTGTCGACCATCGTTTCTTGATAGGTATCGACCACAAGTGAGGTTGCAACGGGGCAGAGGTACCCGCCAGCGCCAACGATTGCCGGAGCGTGGAATTCCATCACATCGCCTTTCCTACCACCAATCATCAATCGCACACCTGTTGCTTTTCGCTTGGCTCCTGAGCCTTCACCAGGGTCATTGCCATTGTTGTAAAGCACTTCCTTGACGGAAGCACCTTGCACGACAGATCCGCCTTTTTCTCGGACCAATTCTTGAACACGGTCGAACAATAAATGGTCAAATTGTTGACGAGGTAGTGCATAACCAGCTTCGAGCCGAGCCACATCTTCTTCTGGCAGTGGAACGCGAACTTCGTTGCCATTTGGACTGGAAAAGAGAATGCCATTCACTCTGAAATGAGGCGTCGATTCAAGTGTTTCTTT
>JASLVI010000119.1:0-2701 GCA_030741455.1 Candidatus Poseidoniaceae archaeon
ATCGGTTCAAAAATCAAGGATATGGCTCAATCGATGCTGGAGTGAATGAGTTTGAACACACTACTCTTACGACGTTTGTCGCGTAGTTTGATGCGCACTAAACTTCGTATTTTGACCGTGGTTCTTCTCATCACAATTTCAGTCTATGCTGGAATCGTGTTCTCTGAACACTCTCGGAACGCTGATAGAGTGTACGATGATTTCTATGCGGAAACGAATTTTGCTGACCTTATGGCGACGAGTTATGATATTGAGCACAAAGAAAATCTCACCAGCGCATGCGCTTCAATTGAATACGAAGCATGTGAAGCAAGCCTCATCTTGACGGGGCAATCCAAAACAGATATCGATTGGATTGCATCAAAATTCTATGGTTTTGAACAAGGCGAAGTCAACACATTGTGGGCTGTTGAGGGTTCAGTGACACCATCGGCTGGAGAAATTGTCATCGATGCTCACTTTGCACTTCATGATGAAGTCAACATGAAGATTGGCGATACAATCGACATCATCGTCGGCGAAGGTGGAATTCAGACCTTTACTGTCATCGGTTTTGCCAATAGTCCATTGGAATTATTTTATGCAAATCCTGATTCAATTGTACCTCAAGATTCAACCTATGTAATCGCATACATGGATGCAGAAGTTCTCGCCCAAGTATCTGGAAATGACGCTCTTTCGCGAAATACACTCAACATCGATTTGTTAGGCACACCTGACTTCGATTTCAGCGATACAGAAGAAAACGAAGGAGTCGCATTACAACAGACCAAGGACACGCTTGAACAAGCAATGAACGAATCAGAAGCGGATGGATATGTCCTCGATCGTGGTCAGCTCAGTGCTGAATTGCTGCGTTTGGATAAGGACAGCCTGTCGAAATCAATTCCGTTTATTCTCGGAATTCTGTTATTCATTAGCGGTATCGTCATCGCAGTATCTCTGGACCGGTTGATTCGAACACAATCCCGAGAAATCGCCGTATTGCGAACCATTGGTGCTTCAACAGGGGACGTCATGACAGGTTACTTGTTGGTCCCAATTGTGCTCGGCGTTCCGGGCGTATTGCTCGGCATACTTCTCGGAACTTCATCGATTGGATCGAGTGCGTTTACAGCATTTTATTTCTCATTCCTCGGTATTCCAGTTGTCGTAACTCATCACTATGCAGACATTATCGCAACAATCTCCTTGTCTGCATTGCTCATCACATTCTTGTTTGGCATACGTCCAGCATGGAAAGCAGCTCGATTACAGCCTCTTGATGTTCTCGGGCAAGGAATCGACAAAAAGCCGAGTCGCATTCTAACACGGATTACCTCAGCGCTTCCACCAGGCATAGGATTGGGATTGAGATCAACGTTCCGTAAACCTGCACGTTTGCTTGCTACACTGCTTGCATTGTCTTTGGCAATGGTGATTCTCGGCGGAAACATGATGTTCGTTTCAGGAATTACGGAATCATTCTCAGAAGCGACCGATGATCAAGAAAACTGGGAATACCAAATTGCAGCATTCCCTTCTGGACTGGAAAACATCACAGCATGGGCGGAAGAAAACACGACTGCATTCGAATTGACACTGGTTGCACAGGCAACGGTCTCGGGAACGACCAAGGCGATTGACATCAAAGGAAGCGATGTTCTATCCGAACAAGATGATGCAATGCATCGACTAAACCTACTCGAAGGTGAACTTCCCGCTGTAGGGCAATCTCCTGCACAGGGAATTCTGGATGAAGGATCTGCAGCACTCGAAGATTACAATGTTGGTGACATCATTTACGTGGATTTCAAAGGAGAACAACATTCCATCGAAATCGTCGGCATCGCAAGAGAACTTAGTCGCTCGATTTACATGCACAGAGTGGATGTTCAGCCAATCGCCGGGGAAGAAGCCAACGGAGCATTGCTTGTAACCAAGGAAGGAGTCGATATTGAAGACATTCGATTATCTACCGTTTCAATCGTAGAAAAAGAAACGATGGTAGCAGTCTTCGAAGACCTTCTTGATCAACAGAAAGACATGATGCAATCGATATATGTCCTCGGTGCATTGATGGCGATTGCAATTCTCTTCAACACACTCCTCATCAATTTGAGCGAACGTGATGCTGAATTAGCAACACTTCGCGTTCTTGGTGCAAGCCGAACGCGCTTAGCGATCATTCTCACAATTGAACACATGTTCATCGGTCTTGTCGGTGGCCTCGCTGGTGCGCTTGCAAGTGTTGGGTACTATTCCGGTGTTGCCAGCGTAGCCTCCACTTGGGTCTTCCACATGCCTGTAGTAATCGATTATGCGGTCTTTTCACAAATCATTGGATTTGTTTTGCTTGCAGCATTGTTGACAACACCCGTTGGCGTGTATCGAATTGGTCGAATGAATTTATTGGAAGTTGTTGCAAGACACGAACGTTAGACTTTCTCATACCAGAAAACGACGAGTCAATTCGCTTGAAGAACGATGCAAACCGTTGCTTTTCTGAGTTTTCGTATGCCCTAAAAATGGCACACTGGTCGGCACTCGTGTTATTTTTTCTAGAGTATTTCAAAAATCAGAATTAAATACCTAAGAGCATTGGTTTACTTATGCAGCACAACAGCGATGAAGCAAAATGCCCAGTCATGCACGGAGGAATGACCTCTTCCCAACCACAAATGCGTAGTAACCAACAATGGTGGCCAAACCAATTGAATCT
>JASLVI010000119.1:2800-4890 GCA_030741455.1 Candidatus Poseidoniaceae archaeon
AGACCTTCATGCACTCATGACCGACAGTCAAGATTGGTGGCCTGCTGACTACGGGCACTACGGTCCGTTCTTCATTCGAATGACCTGGCACGCTGCTGGAACCTACCGAATCGGCGATGGTCGCGGTGGTGCAGGTACCGGTGCCATGCGCTTTGCACCACTCAACAGTTGGCCAGACAATGGTAACCTCGACAAGGCTCGACGTTTGCTATGGCCAATCAAGCAAAAGTATGGAAATGCGATCAGTTGGGCCGATCTTCTCGTCCTTACTGGTATTATTGCGATTGAATCCATGGGCGGCCCAGTCTTCGGATTCGGTGGTGGCCGTGCAGACATCTGGCACCCAGAAGAAGACATTTACTGGGGAAGCGAAGATGAGTGGCTCGGAGATGACCGATACGGCGATACTCGCCAAGATTTGGAGAACCCTCTCGCTGCTGTTCAAATGGGTCTGATTTACGTCAATCCTGAAGGACCAAACGGCGACCCAGATCCACTCCTCAGCGCTCAAGACATTCGCGAAACGTTTGCGCGCATGGCCATGAACGATGAAGAAACCGTTGCCCTCACTGCAGGTGGACACACCTTCGGAAAGGCACACGGTGCTGGCGATGCTGCTCATGTTGGTGCTGAACCTGAAGGCGCATCAATCCAAGAACAAGGCTTTGGATGGATCAGCACACACGGATCAGGAAAGGGCCGAGATACCATCACAAGCGGTATCGAAGGTGCTTGGACTGCAAATCCAATCGCTTGGGACAATGGATACTTTGACCTTCTTTTCAAGTACGAGGATGCATGGAAGCTGGTCAAGAGTCCTGCTGGCGCTAACCAATGGACGCCTGAGAATCCAGACGAAGATGACATGGCTCCAGATGCAGAAGACGCGTCCATGAAGGTTCCAACCATGATGACAACTGCTGACATGGCAATGATTCGTGATCCGGAATACCGCAAGATTTCGAAGCACTTCCACGAGAACCCTGAAGCATTTGGCGATGCGTTTGCTCGTGCTTGGTTCAAACTCCTTCACCGTGACATGGGACCAAAGGCTCGCTACCTCGGACCAGACGTTCCTGCTGAAGATTTGATTTGGCAAGACCCTGTTCCTGCTGGTTCAACTTCCTATGACGTTAATGCACTCAAGAATGCCATCATGTCCTGCGGACTCTCCATTCCAGAAATGGTTGAAACTGCATGGGCAAGTGCATCCACCTTCCGTGGCTCAGACATGCGTGGTGGAGCAAACGGTGCTCGTATCCGCTTCTCACCTCAGAAGGATTGGGAAGGCAACAAGCCTGCACAACTTGCAAAGGTACTCTCGACGCTTGAACCACTCGCAGCAGCTCATGGTGCAAGCCTTGCAGACACAATCGTACTCGCTGGAAACGTTGGTATTGAGATGGCTTCAGGTGCTGAAGTTCCATTCACGCCTGGACGAGGTGATGCAACTGAAGATCAAACCGATGGAGCTTCCTTCGACGTTCTCGAACCACTTGCTTGTGGATTCCGAAACTTCCTCAAGAAGAACTACGCCGTCAGCCCAGAAGAAATGATGCTCGATAAGGCACAACTTCTCGGTTTGTCCGCACCAGAAATGACCGCCCTCGTTGGAGGAATGCGATCGCTAGGCGTAAGTTCTGATGAACGTGGCCTCTGGGGAGGAGACAGCAAACTCGACAGTTCCTGGTTCTCCACACTTCTCGACATGAACGTCGCTTGGACGGCTACAGGAAGCAACAGTTACGTCGCTCGTGACCGCAATTCAGGAGCAGATGTCCGAACAGCAACTCGCTACGATCTCGTCTTTGGAAGCAACTCACAACTTCGTGCCATCGCTGAAGTCTATGCACAAAACGACAACCACGACAAGTTCGTTGGGGACTTCGTTGCTGCATGGAACAAGGTCATGAATGCAGACCGGTTTGATGTTTGAAGGCGTTCAAGACGCAATTTAATTTCCTCTCGAAGAGGAGAAACAAATTCTTGCGAATGGACGCGAAATTCTACTGTTGAGAGTCGTTTCATCACGCTTATACGTGGTGGAATTGTGGTATCATCGTTGACGGGATTTCCTCAACAAGAATAGG
>JASLVI010000011.1 GCA_030741455.1 Candidatus Poseidoniaceae archaeon
GGTTCATCAAACCAAATGGACCCAAACCAATTCGGAATGCTTTGCATGAAATAGCATCGATTTGTGCTGCTGTAGCAACGCCTTCTTCAAGCAACAGACATGCTTCATTGAGCCATGGAACGAAGAAGCGGTTAACCACAAATCCAGGTCGATCTTTACAGACAATCACCACTTTTCCAAGTGTTCGGCAATACTGAACGGTTCGCTCGAGCGTATCCTTCGACGTTGTCTCTGCAGGAATAACCTCGATCAATCGGTTTTTTGCAGGATGATAGAAGAAGTGCAATCCAACAAATCGGTCTGGACGACCAGTTGCTTCTGCGAGTGCATTAACTGAGAGCGAGGAGGTATTGGAGGCGAGGATCGTGTCCTCACCGCAGACCTCGTCAAGGGTTGAAAATACGGAGGTCTTGATTCCAAAATCTTCGAATACTGCTTCAATGACTAAATCGGTATTTTCAGCTGTATTTTCGGTACCTACAACATCGGTGATGCGACCAAGTGTTGCATCGACTTCTTGTTGATTGAAGATGCGACGTTCAATCGCTTCCTTCAGAAAATTGTCGATGATCGAACGTCCACGTGCGACATATTGTGTTTCTCTGTCAACCATTTGCACATTGAATCCTTCCTGTGCACTCTTCTGTGCAATGCCTGAACCCATGTTCCCTGCACCGATGATTGCGACGTTCTCAACAGCCTTCATGCCATGAACGAATGGCAAACCGTTCATGAAACATACGCTCTTGCGTTTTGTTCATTTACGTGGGTAGAGGACTTCAATTCGGACAAATTAAGGACTGACCTACCAACCTAAAGCCATGGACCTCGATACTGCCGCAAATTATGCAGAAGTCATTGGATTACTGACCCTCCTCGGCGCCGCCGTTTATTCATGGTACCAAATCAAGGAAATGAAAGCAAGCAGAGAGAGTCAAGGTGCGCTCATCCTTTCGGAGCACTTGCATAAACCGGACTTCGTTGGAGCCGTTGTCGCTATGTCAAGTCAGCCGGACATTTCCACGATGGAAGAGTTAAAGCAACACCACGGTGATGAATGGAAGCATGTTCTGACGTTGGCCACAACTTGGGAAACCCTTGGCGCTCTCGTTCACCGAGGCGATCTCGATTTTCATCTTGTGTATGACATCTATGGAGGCCTGATCGTGTTTTCGCATGAGAAAATGTTGCCTCTTATTGAAGATGAGCGACGCTTGTACGATGAAACACGGCTGGAGTGGTTCACTTGGCTCGCCGAACGCATCAATGAATACAACCAAAAGAACAACAATGACGCCCAACCGGCCCACTTCGAATACAAGAATTGGAAACCGCCGAATAAGTGATTGAGCTAAGAAGTTGCTGCAATCCGTTCCAATCGGTGTTGAAAAGAAATCAAGTATGGGCAATGCATCGGAGTTTCATGCCAGAACCACCAATGGTACTTCCGACAACTGAACTCAAAACCATTAGCGACAAAATTAGCGAAACGATTCAAATCGGCGGTTCTGTACGTTCCCTGCTCGCTGATCATTCAACACAAGGACGATTCGATCTGAATTGGGAGGTGGATGCAGCAGTAGAAGCACTCAACGTCTTTGGTTCTCGTTGGACCATTGAGATTCTCTCCACACTGTATATCGCTGGAAATCGACGATTCAATGAAATGAAACATCTGCTCAAAGGAATCTCTTCTCGAACCCTATCAGACAAATTGCGATACCTTGCTGACCAAGGTTTGGTCGAACGTATCGTTACCGATGGGCCTCCCGTCCGTGTCACGTATCGATTATCAAGTCATGGCATGACCTGTGGTCGCCTTCTTTCACCATTGGTCGCATTTATGAAAATCCATCAGGGTTCAATCATAAGCACATAGATGCATCAATACGATGAATTAAGATACAATGAGGACATCCTCAACTTATGCCTCTCCTTGCACAATGGGTCCGTCAGCGTCCATGGTTGGCCGCAGGACTCGCTGGAGCGGCGGGTGGAATCGCAGGTCTTGCACAAGGTGTTGCAGCGATGGCTTCAACGGCATCTGCACTTGCATTTGGCGGAATCTCAACAAAGCGACAATCGAGTGAACATCCATTCCGTACTCGTGTTCTTCGTACCCTTGAGCGACATCCGGGATTGTGCTATCGTGAATTACAGAACGAATTGAGCGCTGCGAACGGAACGCTTCGACATCATCTTGATGTGATGCAGAATCAAGGAAATATCACAGTGATGCCAGTGAATGGACGGACCTGTTATTTCGCTGGTGGACCTTCTCAAGTTGAACTACTTCAATCGGTTTCAAACGATCATCAACGTATTGCTTCAAGCCTTCCAATCGGGCTTTCGACCGTTCAACAACAAGTTATCGACGACATTCTTGAAGAAGGAATTCCACGCTCGCAAGCAGAACTTGCACGAAGAATTGGACGCAGTCGAGCAAGTGTGCACTCTGCAGTCAAAGTCTTACGTCGACGAGGCATATTGCGATTGGATGTACTCAATATTGCTCCACATATTGAACCTGAAACCTTCCGTCGAAGCGAACGCGTCACCTACAACTGGGATGACGGTCGCCGTGCTCAAGCATAATTTTCCCTTTCTGAAAAGGAATTGTTGCATAGCCTTCAAAGACCATCGCCTATTGTAATCCTTCATGCTTAATTTGAAATTGGAAGAACTTCCAATGCCAACGACGGATCGTTCCATTGATCGATTGGTTGGATGGTTTGTTGAATCGTTTTGTTTTGTTCGTCGCAAGGGCGATGCTATGGCCGATTATGGGGCGGCTTCGCCCATTCATCGAATGTTACGCGACCACTTTTTCCAACATCCTCAGAAATCTTGGGATGCGCAGGAACTTTCCGATGAACTTGCTATGACACCAGCTGCTCTCAATCATCACCTTGCTCGACTTAGCCAATCAGGGCTACTCTCCTACACCAATGAAGGCAAAGGCTGGAGAACCTACATCCTTCGAGGTGGCGGATTATCACAAGCCCTGGAATTGTGTTTTGGTCAGTATCGACTGATTCTTGAGCAGAAAATGGACCAACTTAACCAACGTTGGCAGCGAGAAGGAGAGACACTGCAAAATGAGATTGCTGAAGAATCGCAACTTCCACTGAATCTCAGCATCGTTGATTATCGATCGAACCAAGAAGGTGCTTCGGATTTGACACAATGGATGGCTGATTTTGGATTGCTCGGTGATCGACCAGGAAACGAAATCCTTCACAACTCGGTCTCTGAACAATTATTCAATCTTCTACTCAACACTGGAACGCCTGTCTCACTTGATGATGTTCACGAACAATTTGGAGGTCAGAAAGCACGACTCGGACGAATTCTCGAACGTTTTCGAGCATGTGGTTTCGTGGAACGAATACCTCGTACTGACCGTCTTGCATCAGCCCTATGGTCTGCAATGATTACTCAACATCAACGACGTGGTGAAGATTGGTTGCTCAAGAAAGGTGGTTTCATGCGAATAATTCCTGAGAAAAACCACGCTGCTCTTCTTCAACCTCTTGGCAAAGGAAAACTCAGTATTGAAAATGTTCAACAAGCAATGGAGAAAATCGATGCTTCAGAACAAATGCTCTTGCTTAATTTGCTTGGAGGCCGGTTACCACTCGGCTATCGATTGGTAGGAAGTGCGCTTGAAGATTGCAAACAAATCATGACCACACGATTCGATCGAGTCCTGCGTAGGATTCGACGTGTTGGTGCGATGATTGAAGAGGTCTTGTCACCGGGCGATGCATGATGAGTGGTTTCGGATTCGACACATACGAGCCTTGGTCGGGAGAACAGCGACCGCTCTATCTCGCACCGATGGCGGGCGTATCCGACCTTCCTTATCGGCTTCTTGCTAAGGAATGTGGTGCTGATATTACGATTACAGAATTTACGAACAGTACCGCACTAAGTCGCGAAGCAACGGCCTCATGGAGAAAGATGGAATCGGATCCTCGTGAACAACCCTTCATTCCACAGATTTTTGGAGGTGAAATGGATGATATGGTAACAGCTGCAACAATGCTTGAGGATTCTGCAGATGTCATCGATTTGAACTTTGGATGCCCTGCACCGAAAGTAACCAACATCTGTGCAGGTGCTGCACTAATGGGAGAACCACAAAAACTGGTCACGATGGTCGAAAACATCGTCGATGCTGTAAACATACCAGTTACTGCAAAGATGCGCCTTGGAACTGGTCAAGGCCCCAACAATGCTGTGAACATCTGCCAATCATTGGAACGAGTAGGGGCACAACGATTGTGCATCCATGGGCGTACACTTCGCCAACGATATTCAGGAATTGCTGATTGGGACACCATCCAAACTGCGGTCAATGCTGTTGAAGTACCCGTTGTAGCAAATGGAGACATTACAGATGCTCAAAGCGCTCAACGGTGTTTGGAATTAACCAATGCTTCGGGACTGATGATCGGTCGTGCTGCTATCGGCCGTCCTGATGTTTTTGCTCACATCAAAGTCGGGCTTGGATGGATGGAGGAAGAAGAATTGCCGTGGGTCATGGAACGTGATGACGATTGGGGTGAATTGTCTGCAACTTCGAAAGCATTCGCAGCACGACGCTGGTGTTGGGATCGTTACATCACGCTTTGTCGCGAAACGACTGGTCTTGCCAAACAGACCATGCAACGTCACGCAATTGCATTCTCAAAAGGCCTGCCTGGTGCTAAATCGGTTCGAACGCTCATGCACGAACTTTCAGATGTGAACGAAGCCGCAAAAGCGATTTCCGATTTCTTGAAGCCGATTTCAGAAGGTTGACTTCCATTCTTCCAAATCGTTTGCTTCTGCCCATGCTTCATCGGTTGTTTGTTCACGCAACTTGAGAACTTCACGAGAAAGAAGCCAGTAAATGAGGGCAAGTGAGTGTCGACTCTTGTTGTTTGCAGGCAAGGCAACGTCAACATTTCGCAACTTGTTGTTCGCATCGACGAGGCCAACGATTGGCAGGCCAGTGTTGACTGCTTCTCGGAGAGATTGCTGGTCGGATGCTGGGTCTGTGACAAACAAGACATCCGGTTCCTTGTAGGAACGAAGTGCTGGATTGGTAAGGCTTCCTGGAATGAATCGGCCAACAGCAGAATTCGCTCCAATAGCTTCAGCAAACATACGAGCAGGGCGTTGTCCGTATTGTCGAGCGGAAACAACCATGATCTTTGATGGATCGTATTGGTTCAAAAAGGATGCAATGATGCGAATACGAGTATCTGTTTGATTCAAATTGAGAAGGTAAAGACCATCGGAATTGACAGTATCAATAAAGCGGCTCATATCAGCGCTCTTCTGCTTTGTTCCGATGTTCACACCAGATTCTTCATAGAGTTCAAGTGGAATCAAGAGTCCCGTTTCTTCAGTCATAGTATGGCCTCAGCAAGCAACCGACCTAAACTCTCTTCTTAACCACTTCGCATCATCACAGAACTCCATTTTGATGAATGAAGGGGAAGAAATCAAATCTATGTTGGAGAAAGATGTGTCATGGCGGCCGTTTTTTCAGGTGCGAAAATCGGCCCTGAGGGCTATTATTGCGATGAGGATGGAAACGCCTTACCCGTCAGTGCAAGCGACTTGGAGCGATTCATGTATTGCCCGTTATCTTGGCAACTTGCCAAAGAAGGCACATCAGGTGTCGGCGAGGCGATTGAAGAAGGTGTTGAGAAGCACAAAGAAATTCACAATGATATGAGTGAATATCAAGAAGCCATGATTCGAATGCGCAGGTCGCTCCTCATCTGGTCATGGTGGTTCGGAATCATCATCGCCTTTACCATCGATTCAATCGCTTTCCTCTACATTGGTGATGTCATGAATTCTCCTCTTGAATTTGCTAAAATTCTCTCGATGTGGTCGGTTTCATGTCTGATCGCTGCAATCCTTTCCATTGCATTACCATGGCGTAATTGGTTCAACATTGAGCGAAGTATGAAAGAGATTCGAGAAATAAAGAAACAATTCGAATCGACTGGATTGGAGCCTACATGGAGCCCAATCGGATTCTTAGGAGGTTGGTTTTCAGCAGGAAAAACAGAAGCAGGTTTGCTCCTTGCTACAATTGTCATCGGCGCTCATGCCATTGCATTGGTTGCTGCTGAGGATCGAGACCAAGCTGCATTTATTCTCATCGTCATTGCTTTCATCTGGACCTTCCTGGCAACATGGCAACTTCAACGATCGCTCAAAGCAGAGAACGAAATGGTGGAGAATCGAAAGAAGGCGGGCCTAGATGAGGGTGCTGAATTGATTTATTCGGACGACGACAAAAGTAGCGACCTTCTCATTGATTCGATTTCTGGTCTACGCGGACGACCAGATCAAATCGTCATCATCGAGGGCGAATTTATCCCCGTAGAACAGAAGACTGGAAAGGTTCCAAAGAAACCGCATGAATCACATCGTCTACAACTTCTTGCCTACATTTCACTCGTTGAAACAAGTACCAAAAAATCGCCACCATATGGCGTCCTTCGATATGGTGATGAGGATGTCCATCAAGTATTCTGGGACAAGTATGCACGGCAACATCTTCAAGATAGCATCATTGAAGTTCAACGCTTAATGGTTGAAGGTGGTGCAAAGCGAAACCACGAGCGTGAAGGCAAATGTCGGAATTGCAGTCGTCGTTACGCCTGCAATGAATCGCTTGTCTAATCGACAACACACATATCATCTTGTGGATAAATCGTACAAGAACGGCCCACATAAACGCTCAGCGAGAAATCGTCTTGCTCACCAAACAGGCCACCACCTGTACCAACGATGTTGATGTTCCATTCTCCAGAAGCAAATTTCCCATCCAATTCTGGCTCAATATTCACATATGGAGATGATCCAGATGTTTCACGTGTTGCGTTGTATTGAACCGTTCCAAGTGGGTCAGTGATTGTGACTTCGACCTCTCGGGGATCGAGGACTCCAAGTTGCTCAAAGAGTTCTTTCACAGTTTCACCTCCGAAATATGTACTAAAATAAACACCGATAGCCGTAACTTCTGAATCGATAGTAAATTTCTCATTCCACTCTCTGTTGACCTCCGCCTGATTGAAGAAATGTTCCACGGTTGTTGTCTCTGTTTGAGTCTTTACTTTGATATCGCCTCGCAGATGCTCCATGTATTCCCTACTTTGCAGAAGACCAATACAACCGGATGTAGAGACCAGCAGCATCGAGAGGGCCATAAAGACCGTGAGAATTCTCTGCTGCATGAATCCCTCCACTCAACTCAATGATATGAAAATCACCCCTTCGCAGGGAAGCGTTGAAACGGACCTTCTGGTTGAGTCAAATTGCCTGAATGACGCAAGAACAACTCCGAGCGCAAGCGATGACGAACCCTATGAGTGCTGACAGGCATCAATCACTCGAATTTTGCACCACAGGTTGGGCACTCCTTCGCATCTGCTGGAATGACTGCGCCACAAGCTCCACAATCCGCAGTCTCGACGTTTGTTTCCCGCTTTCTGCGCGGTCGTCGTTTTGGCTTTGCTGCACTCGTGGTTTCCCCATCTTCTTTCGCAAGTGGTTGCTCGGTATCATCTTCGAAGGCGAAGTCCGCACTTGCTTCAACAATCTCGTTTCCAGCGAGTGAGCTATCGGTAATACCCATACCTACGACTACCTTCTCTCCAGGCATGACACCTTCTTCACCGGTGAGTTCGAACAGATCGCCACGGATTTCAGCATCACTAGCAGAGAGTGTTGTCCAGGCAGCTCCGTCCTTGTCCTTACCATCGTCCTTAAGCGATTTCATCTCATCCTTACTCGGCAGGAAGGCATCCAAATCATGACCTTCAAAGGATTCTGAAACCGTCTTCAGCGTGGTCACAACTTCATTCTGCATGGCTTCAATTTCCTCTTCCGTCATGTCTTCCATGGCGATGTCATCAGCGTTTCGTAGATCGTATGCTTCCGTAACTTCCTGCTCAGCAGCGACGACATTCTCATCCCATTCTTCCTCAAGATTGGATTCATCGTATCCAAATTCTTTGACTGCATCGGCAAAGTCTTCAGAACCACTCACAATCCTGTCATCATCTTCTTCTGGTAACGAGACAAGTTCCTTCTCTTCTGGAACTTCTCGGATACGACGTTCTCGGCGTTCGAAGAAAGAAGATACATCCTGTTCAGCGCCGCAATATGGACAATTCTCCATAAGGTCCGGTATCGATTCACCACATTCTCCACAATTATGGAATTGTGACCTAGCCTTGCGGAGGTTAAAGGAACAATGTGGACATCGGTTTTCATCACCCTCAAGTTCTCCATCACATGCAGGACAATAATTGAAAATATCACGTTCGACTTCTTCTTCTCTTTCACGAGTGAGTAGAACGGAAGCAACAAGGACGCCAATCAATGCAAGAGCACCAAACAACATCAACATCGCAGTTCCGGTACCATCGCTGTTCCCTCCATCGGACCCTCCTCCATCAGTATAGGCTGTTGAGAACGAGCGCTCGTATGTATCAGCGACCATTGGGTCTGAAGGAATCAACTGGACAATCGACATCTTTCCTGATGCAGTAAATGTGCATGAGATCTCGATTCGATCATCTGGATTCACAACGGTGACTTCGATAATCCCCCAAGTGGTTTGGCTGTTTTTACACGTAAATGTTAGATCGCCCGTTCCCCGTGTGGCTTTGATATCCAACGTCATGGTGTAGGATTCACCCGATTCAAGCGGGAAGGTTGCAGGCTCACCAGCGTCATCAGTAATGACCCAGGAATCATCATCCCAATTGAGTTGCAGATTGGCTTCAACGAGAACAGAACCTGTCGCTACGCTGTTGGTTGGAACTCGATCGTATGAATTCGTTGCCGCTTTCCATTCGACATTGATGTACGCTGTGTGTTGACCCAACTCTGTGACATGAGATGCCGTGTAGGTGTAGGTTTGGCCAGAAGTGAGAGAAATGGGTTCTGACTCATAGGATTGCCCTTCCCATGTGTAAATGAAGGTTCCAGAAACTGCTACATCTCCGGTATTTGTTGCTGTCATTGACCAGTCAACAAACGAACCAGCAGCAACGGATGAACGGCTTGGAAGGGCCAGTGGGTCAACGAAAACGTCAGGGATTTCTGGAAGTGTGAAGGTGGTCAGAAGTTCATCATTATCGGTTCGTTCTTGAGTAAACGAACCAGAGGTGAAAGGGTCGATGGCTACTGCAAGTGTGTACTGGCCGGTTGCCAACCCAGCAATGTCCGTGCTTGTGATGGTTGTTGTCCATGGTTGTAGACTGTAACCCGTTCCTGAGATATTGACATCGAACACTTGCAACGAACGAACAGTTGTAGCTCCTTCACGAAATTGAAGCGCCATAGGGACGCTTGTTGTTCCATCACCTGCTTCACGAGCAAGCGTACCTGAAACAGTCCATGGACCAATCAGAGAACCTTCTGTTGCTGTGATGGTTACATCGCCTTGATGTGATAGATCGAGACGTGGCTCGACAATGAGACCAATTGTCATTGATTTGTCAACTTCAGATGACTCTTGAATCACATCGTTTGCATCTGGCGTAAGGACAATGTCGTAGGTTCCTGTTGAAGGGGCGATGAACGTCGTATTTACCCATGTTTCAGATCCTGCTACAATCGCATCTGTTGCAAGTTCAACATCGTTCATGTTTCCAGGATAACGGACTTCAAGATGTGAAGCAGAAGCGTCAACGCTTCCAATGTTCGCTATTTTGGTGTTGAGTTCCACCGTATCACCAGAATGGATTCCCGAAGAAGGATTCATGATCGATTCTGTAATGTACAAACTTGGAAGACCTTCGACGGTAAAGGAGTGGTAGAACTCATGCGTTGGCCCATTGTTGTATGAGTAACTTACCCACAACTTGTTTTCTCCTTCAGCCAAACCATCCCATGTTGCAGAGACTGTTTCAAAGTCATTCGCAGCGATGTTCACGGTCGCTGTCAAAAGGCGAGTGTTTGTCGATATTGCGTTTGCATAGAACGAATATTCGACGTTTGCAGCAAGTTGTGAATTGGTATTTTGGAGCGTCAATGAACCGGTGATTGAGCCACCTTCAGTCGGACTCGCAGGGAGGATACTCAGGGTTTGTTCAGAGGCTTGTACACCGTTGCTATCGTAGGAACTTACTGGGACAACTGCGAGAGATGTTAGCATCAGGAGAACACAGCAAATCGCGTATACGCCCCTCGCCATGATATTTCGACGACATGCAAAGCACTTGAACCCATCTGGTCAGAACCTGTTGAGATACAACAAATTTTCATGGGACAAGGGGAGATTTGAAGGATGGTCGCATGCCTAAGCAGAGCATGGGAGGACGAGTTGTTGCTGTTGGCCTCGTCACCTTTCTCCTTCTTTCCATCTTTTCTGCAATACCAACGCAAGTCACGCATCTCGAGGAACATCCCGAAACATACAACACCTCAGCAGTGAGCATTGTCTTCTCAAACGGCCCAGCAGAGGATGAATCCGTTACAGGACTCAAGACCGTGACGTTCAGTTTGACAGGTACAGGAACCATCGATTCAATCCTTGTTGAAATCGCCGAGGTTGGCGGATCCTATTCCACACTTACCAATCTCACTGGAACACCATGGTTGTTTAATTTCGATTCTACATCCCAAACAAACGGAACCTACACCCTTCGAGCAACTGGATGGGATTCGGATGTCGACGATGTTACAGTCACGACAACGGATGAATTCACAATTGACAATCAAGTCCCTGTCATTACAGCATTTACTGCCTTATCACCTGACGTTGGAACTGGTGCGGCAAGTTCCGACCGCGCATGGTACAATGTAAGTGAAAGCGGTACAATCGAATTCCGTTACGGCATTTCTGATGATGACTTTGACCGTGCAACCCTGCAAAATGTACCGGGACCGGGTTCACCAGCAACCGATGGCCCGACGTCCTTAGCCTATGGTTGGGATTGGACCAGCGGCTCATTTTCAGAAGGAACTTGGAACCCTCGACTTACCGTCTTCGACAATTCTGGACTCAGTAGCTCGGAAACAATTTTCATTGGAATTGATCGAACTGGACCAACGATGAACAGTGTATCGGCAGGTAATGGAAATACATGGCAGTCTACGACTTCGGTCAGCATTAACGGAATCCTTGATGCAGCAAATGATGGCACGGGTAGTGGCGTTGACTTTGTTGAATTGCAAATCGATGGAGGCACATGGTCAACGATTACGACGAATACCCATACCGTTACCTTGAATGAAGGAAATCACAGCATCTCTTTGCGAGCAACAGATCGAGTCGGTAACCTTGGAAACACAATTTCTGAGACGGTTCGTGTCGATACATCAATGCCAGAACTTGTTGGATGGACAGTCGATCCTTTGACAACAAACTTGATTGGAACTGCAAACATTTCATTCTCGACCTATGATCTCCTCTCAGGTATCGATGAAGATGCTGTATCGCTGCAATACGGCTTCGATAGCAACGGTGTTGGACTAACTCCGGATCTTTCAGGACAGTGGCTTGAACTCCCTGGTTCTGGTCTTGATCGAGGACTAGCGATGGCAAATTGGGCAACCAAATCTCGCCAGTATCTCATGCTTCGAGCGACCATTGTTGACGAAGCCGGGAACAGTGAAACCACGGACCCTCAAGGATTCCAAGTTATGCCTGGTTTGGATCTTTCATGGAATACTACAGCAACAGATCTCGATCGATTGGTCGTTCGACCAGGAGAAACCTTCGGTAATGTGACCATTACAGGAGAACTGAGATCGAATCAAATGTATGCTGGTGCAGTGGTTGTGAGTTTAGAAGCCGCTCCTGCGGACCGAAGTGCAACCACCCAATGGACTGTCATGAACGTCCAAACCTTGCCTGCTGGTTCGCTTGGAGATGGTGTAGAGCCCATTGAATGGTCCTATACTGTGCCAAATAGTGGACAATACGACCTCCGAGTGCGTATTGATCCAACAAACGTCATCGATGAAAACAGTGAGATCAACAACGACCATTACATGGTGGTAACGGGGGCTGATGTCTCAAGTCCAGGCCTCGTCCCATCGTTTGCACCTACACTGGTTGCATTGATTTGCATTGGTTTCTTTGTTGCCTTGATTCAACAACGAGATTGAAAAAGTGTGGCAGGAGGCATCAACACATGCGACAGGGGCTGCCACGTATTCCCAAGGATAGAATTGCTGTCCTCATTGGATCGAAAGGAGCGACTGCAAAGGCTCTACGAAAAGCATCAGGTGCTCAAGAATTTCACATTGATTCTGAATCAGGTGATGTGGAGGTTGTTTGGGGTGAACCTGGTTCCTACGATCCAATCAAAGCGATGAAATTCCCAGATGTCATTAAGGCCATTGGACGAGGAATGACACCAAAGGCTGCAATACGGCTTCTTGATGATGATCATTTCTTTGAAATGGTCGATTTGAAAGATTTCGTTGGAAAGCGATCTCAACAACAGCGACGGATTCGCGCTCGTATCATCGGCAGTCAAGGAAAGATTCGCCGTCTCATCGAAAACCTCACCGATGTTGAAATTACCATTTACAAATCGACGGTTGTATTGGTTGGTGATTCAGATGGACTTGGCTTAGCTCGACAGGCGGTTGAGATGATTGCGGGTGGTTCAGAACATGGAAGCGTTCTGTCCTTCCTTGAACGAAGCCGTAAGCGAATGAAAATTGACAATCGTTCGCTCGAATACATTGAAACTCGAGATGGAGAAGAAATTGCTGATGGTTTTGATGGCCTTGTACCGGGATTGGCTGATGTTTCTGAACGAAGAGGTCGTCGCTTGCGAGCAAGTCAAATCGATCCCGAGGATGATGAAGCCGTTGCCTCAATGATGGAAATGGCAGAAGATGAATCCATTACTTGGGAAGAAGAATGAGTCACTCTTCCTCTTCTCGTTGAACGACGTGTGATAAGTCCATCTCGAGCACATCATACATTGCATCAGCAAGTTCAACTTCAAGTCCGTTCTTGTTCGCCCATTCGACAAGACGCGTCACATCACGGACAAGGAATTCCTTTGCTTTCGGATGATGTTGAATGACTGCTTGACCAACGTCGATAACAATCGGAGCATTTCCATGCCAGAGAATGTTGAATGGTGAGAAATCACCATGGACTAGATCTGCTTTTTGCCAAGATATTGCGAGAAACTCAAGCATTTCATCAAAGACAGCCTGTGGTTGCTCGATCTTTACATCGCGTAGTTTTGGAGATGGTTGGGATTCAGTACCCAAATAGTCCATGACAAGGACATTCTTCTGAATTGCAATCGGTTGAGGGACTGGAAGGCCCCATCGATACAAGCGTGTCAAGTTACGATGTTCCTTGCGCACCCAAACATCGACAAGATCACGATGACGTCGCCGGAGTCCACCAAATCTTGGATCACCCTCAATGTATTGCATCAAATTCTTGAAGACTGCATTGGATGTATGGAAGATTTTGACAGCCACGCTTTTTCCTTCGAGATTGGTTCCATGAAATACGTGTGCTTCTTTGCCTCGAGCGACTGGAAAATCAAGTGTATCCAAGACACCTGCATTCATCAGTTTGTACAAGGACATGAGCGTTAAACGGTCAAAGACTTGGTCAAAGACACGACGGTCGACCCAATCATACGTTCCACTTCCCATTGCCCCTTGGATTCGATTCTCGATCTTCTGAAACATTCGTTTGTTTTTCTCATCCTTCATCCAATTGTACTGGCTATCTTTCTTGGCCAGATCTGAAATGAATTTTGAGGTGTGTTGATCGTTGTACTCATCATCAGCCTGTTCTTCCTTCGAACGTTGTTGTTTGTTCCGTTTACGACGCGTCTGTTTGCGTTGACGGGTTCGCTCGGTCAACTCATCCCAATCGTCGTTTGAACGTCCCATGTGAACACGCCTCACACGATTGTTCGACTTTGAATATCTTCAACCCTTTGCTGTTCAAGCAAACAATGCGTCGATATCATCGTCGTCATCATCATCGTCATCAAGGGGTTCTGGCTCTGGCATTTCTTCCATTGCGGGTGCAGCCTCGGCTTCTCCTTCATCTGATTCGAACAAATCGTCAACATCATCATCTGAACCAAACATGTCATCAACATCATCATCGTCATCATCTGAACCAAACATGTCGTCAACATCTGCATCGTCTTCTTGAGCAGCCTCTTCAGGAGCATCCGAAGAACCGAACAAATCATCGCCGATATCATCATCATCGACGCGTGAATTCATGCCAAACATATCGACAACATCTGGAAGCACTTGCTTTCTCGAGAGATACATGGCTTGAGTTTTGGTGTATCGGTGCTTTACATCAGCTTTTGAATCTTGAAAATCCCACGGCCAAACGATGATCAAGTCACCTTCGCGAACCCATTGTCGTCGTCGCATCTTTCCCGGAATACGGGCCATTCTGGTTTGACCGTCTGCACAGAGAACAGTGACTCGTCGACCTCCAAGGATCTCTTCAGCAAGGGCAAACATTTCGCCCTTGTATCCAAGTTCTCCGCGCTTCTTTCCACCGTTTGGAAGTTTGACTCGGATTTTTCCTGGTGAACCTTCAGGATTTTCCAAGCGGGCGAGTTCTTCCTCGTCCACTTTTTCCTCATGACGTCGTCCCATTGAGTCTCACCGTGTTATACCAGAGGCCGACCCCTCTTGAAGTCGCCCCTTCTCATCGAAGTGATTCTGCAGCATCTCTGCACAGCTCGATTAATTCGCCACCGACCAATCCAAACGCTACGGTTCCAAGTGCACACAAAGCGATTGCAATTCGAATTGATGCACCTGATGCAAGTGGTCCTTGACGGCCTTCTTCAGGCTCGTGGAAGTACATAACAACACCAACACGCAGGTAGTAAAACATCGAAATGGCGCTGTTGATGACCATCAAAAGAGCGAGCCACCAGACCCAGTGTGCATCAGCGATCGAAGAAAGGGAGCCTGTTCCAGTTGCAACCTCAACAATTCCCATGATGACCAACAGTTTGGATAAGAATCCAGCCATCGGCGGTACGCCTGCAAGTGAAATCATGAACAAGAACATGGCAACTGCGAGAAGCGGTTCTCGCTTGCCAAGTCCAGCGAGCGAGGAAAGGCGAGAAGCACCGCCCTCCATCTCAAGGACGCCGAGTACGAGGAAAGCTCCAAGTTTGAAGAAGACCAATACGAACATGTGGAAGAGCAGTGCTGCAACGACAACATCCATCGCATCACCTGCATTGTCTACTAGACCCCAGTTCCAAGCACCGATGGCGGTTAATGCTGCCAACATGTATCCTGCATGAGCAACCGATGAGTAGGCAAGCATCCTTTTCGGATTGTCACTACCGAGAGCTGCAATGTTGCCCCATGTCATTGTTACAGCAGCGAGGACACCGAGCAGTCCAATCCAAACTGCGGATCCATCGGCAGCCGAATCAGGGATGGTAATAATGAGAAGAACGCGCATCAAACCTAGCATACCCATCGCCTTGCTTGCAGTTGCAAGAACGCCAGCAACTGGGCTGTTTGCTCCAGAATATGCATCAGGCGCAGCAAAGTGGAATGGAACGGCACTGATCTTGAATGCAAATCCAACCAGAACAAATCCAAGAGCCATCATGCTGAGGGATGTTGCTCCATCAGCAGCCCACTTTGCAGCGAGCGCATCGAATTGAAGTGAACCAGTCCATAGATAGAGCATACTCAAACCGTAGAGACCAACTGCGGAAGCAACCGATCCAACAATGAAGTACTTGGCGCCACCCTCTGAACCTGCTCGTGTTTCTTTATGGAAAGCGACAAGAACATAGGTCGAGAAAGAGGCTAGTTCCAGTCCAACAAACAAGACGAACAGGTCTTGAGCGAGGGCAACAACACTCATTCCGAGTGCTGAAGTCAACATCAGGATATAGAAGTCCGCTTGTCGGCGGTTGTTGAACAGAACGTCGATATCATCGCTTTTCTGAGAGCCCGTTGGTAGACGGTCAAGCGAAGCGATTGCTGCAAGAAGAAGTGCCGCAAAGAAGATGGCTTCAAAGATACGAGAGAACATGTTGACTTTGAAAATTTCAACACCATTTTCACTTGAGATAATCTTACCATCAGCAGTAGACGTATCGATAAGATACCAAATAACTTGGAAGAGAGCCAAAGCCATCGTCAAGACAGCGAGTAGACCAGGAAGACGAGGTGATGCAACAGCCTTGTAGCGTGTTCCTCCGAGGAACCATGGCAATCGAATTGAGGTACCAGGTACTCGGAAGGTCCCGTTTCCTAGATTCGGAACGATCATGATGAGCAACAATCCAACAAATACTGTGAATTCTGGACCGAGCGTTTCAACCATGTCCAAATCAAATCCATTTTCTGTTGACATATCAGGCACCTCCTAATCCAAGGAACGCCATGGCACTACGCGTCCACATGTCCATCATGTCGAGGAAAATCCATGGCATGATACCAAAGAGGATTGTGAATGCTGCAAGCAAGAGCATTGCAATCTTTTCTGAGTTGTCAATATCAGGTACTGGATCTCCATGCAAACTTTCTGGAGGTTGCGTTTCTTCCCCACCTTCGAAAATGGTTCGTTGCATCGACCACAAGTAGTATGCAGCTGTAATTGCGAGTACAAGACCAGGGAAGATAATCCACCAGCCGTATGCATGCCAGTAAGCAACCATGAGCATCAATTCAGCAACGAATCCAGCAAGGAGTGGAAGGCCGAGTGAAGCCATCCAACCGAACATCATACTCGTAGCAAGCCAAGGAGAATGCTTCGCCATACCTCGCATAGCTCCAATTTCCATACTGTGGTAGTGGTGCTTGAAAGCACCACAAACAGCGAACAGCATTGGGCTGATGATTCCGTGAGCGAACATCATGAAGAGAGCAGCAGCCCAACCCAACGGTTGCATGCTGGCAATACCCAACAGGATGACACCCATGTGAGAGACCGAAGAATATGCGACCATCTTCTTGAGATTGGTTTGTCCGAGACAAACAATGGCACCCCAGACGAGCGATACCAAGCCAATCATCATGATGATGAATCGGAACTCTTCCAATGCATGAGGGAACAAAGAGATTGGTAGACGGAACATACCGTAGGCACCCATCTTCAACATGACACCAGCCAGCATCATCGAACCGCCGGTTGGAGCTTGTACGTGCGCATCGGGAAGCCAAGTGTGGAACGGTGCTGCTGGAAGTTTCACCAGGAAACCAAGCATGAGCATAATGAAGAGGACTTTCTGAACTTCAAGACCAAGCCAGACGCCATTTCCATTTGCACCGCTTGCTTGAACAACCATTTCTTGCATGCTGAAGGTCTGTGTGTCCATCAGGAAGTACATCGTCAACAAACCGAGAAGCATAATGACGGAAGCTGTGAATGTATAGATGAAGAACTTCTGAGCAGCGTACTTTCGATCCTTTCCACCCCACTTGAGAATCATGAAGAACATTGGAATGAGTGTCAGTTCCCAGAAGACGTAGAACATGAACATATCAAGAGCGACGAAAACACCGATCAATGCACCACCAAGCATGAGCATGAGTGGGAAGTAGGTTGCGCCAGCCTTCTCATTCCATGTTGCAATGATGGTAATCGGCATCAACAGCGTTGTCAGCCAAACCATTGGGAAGGAGAGACCATCAACACCTACTGTCCATGTAATTCCAAGTTGTTCAATCCAGACATAGGATTCTTGGAATTCGAAATTGTTGAAGGCAATATCGTTCCATCCAACATCTCCAATCTGTCCCAAGAACATCAGCGTTGCAAGCGAAAACATTGCCAATGAGATAATGAGCGCAGCCATTCGTACTGGTGCGTCGAACTTCGCACGTGCTTCTGAATTAAGTCGGGATGTCAAAATCAACAAGAAGATACTTGCTAGAATTGGCAGAACAACCAGTAACGAGAGGTAATCGATGTTCAAATCATCACCCCCAACATGAGATAGATGACAAGGACGCCTAAGGACGCCATCATGATGTAGTCACGAGCTGATCCTGTTGTCAAGCGACGAACCTGTGTTGAGAGTTTCTGAGAGGTTGATTCAATCGTCTTGATGGTTCCATCGACGACTTTACGATCGAAGGCAGCACTGATGTTGGCAAAGCCAGCAACAAGTTTGAGCATGGCTGCATCGTACCACTTATCGAAGTACAATCGTTCCTTGAGTGCATTTGAAAGACCTGAGTTGGCCCATGCACTGTTGTCAAAGCCACGCTTTGCATTGACTCGGGAAGAGAGGTTGATGATCGGTTGCATCCATGGCTTGGCTTTCTCGCCATCCTTGAGGGAGCCGCCATAGAGAGCCATTGCGAGACCTGGACCAACAATCGCTCCAATGAAGATAGCAACATAGGTCAAGACGAAGAAGAACGCATCTGGGTTGACAAAGACATGTTCGAATTCGTAAATGAGTCCTTCAAGCAGACCCTTCTTTCCGAAGAAGGCGTAGGTTGAACCTGGTTCACCAGCCCAATGCGTGAACATCATTCCAGCAAGAATGACACTTGATAGTGATACGAATGTGAGCGTGACCAATGGGATAGGGATCCATGGTGTGTGTTCGTGAACATTTGCTGCGACTTCGGTCTTTGGCTTACCTGCAAAGGTCTTGAGCCACATTCGAGACATGTAAAATCCAGTCATTGCCGCACCGATTAGGACGCATGCTGCTGGTAGGAAGAAGCGTGGATCTTCAAGAGCAACACGCCATGCATTGGCGATGATGCCTTCCTTCGACCAGAAACCGCCAATCAATGGCAACCCCATAATCGAGGCTGAACCGACCAACATCGCAGTTGCAGTAATTGGCATCTTGGACGCAAGTCCGCCCATGTTCTCCATGGATTGTGCATCGAAATGATCGTCGTGATGATCGTCACCATGGTCGTCATGATGGTGGAGATCGTGATGCGCATGATGCATCTCGTGAATCACCGAACCACTGGCCATGAACAGCATTCCCTTTGCCATGGCGTGATTGAACAAGTGGAACAAAGCGGCTCCAAAAGCAACGACAACGATGTTGTGTTCTGTACTATCCGTATGCCAGTCGAGTGAATTTGCAAGCCACAAGGCGGCTCCAAGTCCAGTGAAGATGTAAGCGAGTTGACTCATGGTCGAATACGCAAGGACCTTCTTCAAATCGTCTTGAACAAAGGCAATCGCTGCGGCCATAACGGCAGTAATACCACCGATTGCTGCAATGATGAAGGCAAGATCAACCAATTCGCCTTGCATCGATGGTGCACCAAAGAATGGGAACATTCGTGCAACGAGGTAGAGACCTGCGTTAACCATGGTTGCAGCGTGAATAAGAGCGGATACAGGTGTTGGTCCTTCCATTGCATCAGGCAACCAAACGTGAAGTGGGAATTGAGCAGACTTACCAACAGCACCGATGAACATCATTCCCAATGCGAGTTGGAGTTGTCCAGGGTCGACTTGTGCAATCAAATCCTCATTGAAGACGACTGCATAATCGAGCGAATCAAAGAGGTTCCAGAGCATGACCAAACCAATCACGAGGAAAACGTCACCTACACGTGTGGTCAAGAACGCCTTCTTTGCTGCATAAGCTGCACTTGGCTTTTCATAATAGAAACCGATGAGAAGATAGGAACAGAGACCCATCAATTCCCAAAAGATGAACAACCAAAGGAACGAATCAGCGAGAACCATTCCGAGCATACCTGAACAGAACAGGACGAATTCAGCGTAGAATCGGTGGTTGCGATTATCGTTGACTGGATCGGTGTTCATGTAACCAATGCTGAAGATGTTGATGAGCATGCAGAGGAAGGATGCGACAAAGAGAAGCATGACCGTAACGTGGTCGATGTAAATACCAACGCCGAAGACCTTCTCATTGATGGTCATTCCATCTGCACTCATCCATCCGAACGAGAGCCAATCACCAATGTGATGTGCCCCTGTTCCCTTTCCGATGAATTCGGAGATGAGGAGCATGGAAAGAACAAAGCTTGCGACCATGATTGGAAGAGCAATGAGCCCACCTTCCTTTGCGGACTTGACCCATGTTTGATTCCCATTGAAGATGTGTCCCAAAAAGAGAATGATTGGGAAAGCAAGCATTGGTAAGAGTACGATGAAAATCGCATACTCAATGAATGTTGAACTGATTGTTTCTGATGTACCGCCCATTCTATCACCTCAGTGTTTCAAGAGATTCACATCATCCAGTGAAATCGTTTCGTGTTGGCCATACATGGCAAGGAAAATGGCCAAACCAATCGCAACCTCTGAGGCTGCAATGGCAATGGCAAAGATTGCGTATACCCATCCTGTTGCATCACCGTGCTGGATGGCTGCTGCAACGAACTGTAGATTTGCAGCATTAAGAATCAATTCAAGACACATCAGGACGATGATTGCATTCTTTCGAGTGAATGCACCCCATACGCCGATAATGAACAGAATAGCGGAAAGAACGCTTACCCATGCTGGATCGATCATGCGTCTTCACCTCGCTGTTCCCACTCAAGATTTTCACGACGTTCATCCCGAACGAGATAGGCGGCGCCCATCATCGCCATGGCCATGAGAACACCGAGAATGAGCAATGGTAGAGCCCAATCATCAAGCATTGTGTTCGCAAGATCAAGTGTTGTGACTTCTTTGTCAGGTTCTTCATCCCAGAGTTCTGCGGTTCCAAGTACGGTAATCATTGCACCTGCAAGGAAGATGAGACCAATTCGGGTTAAAGTAGACATCAATCTCATTCAAAATCCTCCTCCTGAATTTGTCGTCGAGTCAGCATAATACCGAACAGCACGACCAAACCAACACTGGCTAGGTAAACAAGAATCTGAATGGCTGCAAGGAATTCAGCACCCATAAGAATAAAGATTCCAGAAACTGCCATGAAACAGAAAATCAGAGAAAGCATCGAATGGGCTACACGTTGTGCATAGATGAGCCCCAATGCTCCTAGGATTGTAATCGTTGCAAAAACGAAGAAAATGATGGTTTCAGTTGTGGAGGCGACGTCCATTTCAGGCATCCCCCTTATCGAGTAGTTCCTTGGCCTGATTGGCCCATTCGTCTCGCTTGACGCGACCTGGGAAGAACTCGATGGCTGCGTTGACTTGGTCTTCTAACTCGCTGGTCATTTTACTAATTTGCGAGAAGGTGTAGATACCGAGCGCGTTTAATTTCTCTTCAATGAACGGTCCAACACCTTTGATGGTTTTCAGGTCATCTTTCTCATCAGCACTCGCAGTACCAAGAATGTCGAAATCGATGTTCTTTGATCGTTCCTTTACACGCAGTAGTTCAGCTTCCTTCTTCTCTTCTTTGCTCAACGGCTTGTCATCCTCTGGCTCAGGTTTGACTTCGACCTTTTCTTCGATGACTGGAGTTGGTTCAGCGACTTCCACTTCAGGTTTAGCTGCCTTAGCAGCCTTCTTGGCACGCTTGTCGCGTTC
>JASLVI010000120.1 GCA_030741455.1 Candidatus Poseidoniaceae archaeon
CGTCGGTGTTGACAGTGTTTGTGCAAGACGCTCAGCAACGGAAAGATCCTCCGAAGCAACCAAGGCTGTTGTCATAACGCCTCCAGCAGCTTCGGGTGCAATTGTCGGTCCTGTAAGAACAGCTAATGGATTGGAACAATTTGCATTACGAAGCGCCTCATGAATCGCTTGTGAAATCAAGCGTTTTCCTGGAGCAAGTCCTTTTGCCAAATCCAATAGAACATGGCCAGGGCGAAGATAGGGAATGACATCATCAACAACCTTGAGGATGACCGATGAAGGAATCGCTAAGACTACGATTTCTACGCCTTCAAGCGCTTCTTCGAGATGCATGGTTGCTTCTAAACCTTCAACAGATTGTTGAGGTAGATATTTGCGATTGATACCGTCCATTGTAATCGATTCGTAGACTTCTTGCTCGATTGTCCATCCTTTCACATGATGGCCTTCAAGTAGCCAGAGACGTGCAATCGCTGTCCCCCAATTCCCCAATCCCAACACTGCAATGTGTGCCATGACAAGGGACTTCGAACTCTTTCTCCTTATGTGCATTCCCTTCCCTATGGCGAAAAAGGAACAATTTGTGATGGAAAATGAATCACCGAATCAGAAGAGATCATCATCGTCTTCTTCCTCAAAGGAGAACACGTCTTCTTCGTCTTCCTTCTTTTTGGAAGGTGCCTTTTTCTTAGGCTTCTTCTCTTCTTTGACAGGTTCTGGCTTTGCCTCCACAACAGGCTCTTCTTGAGCGCCTTGCGTGCGAAGTTTTGCCATTTCCTCTTCCTTTCGTCGAAGGTCTTCAACACTCGTGCCGGTTTGGGCAGCAAGTGCCCGTCGACGGTCTTCTCGTGCTTTCCGTTCGAGTTGCTTATGCTTGGCCTTGTCGATGTTTTGCAGCATGTACATTGCATCATGCTCCAACAGCGGAGAATCTGAGATCAATGTGATGTCCAACCATCCCCCATCTTCAACAATGAATTCTGCCAATGGTTCAAAATTCAAATCCGACTTCTTGATTTGAGTGTAATGCATAGCGTTCCCAGTACGATGCTCAACACCTGAAAAGTGGCAGTAGAATTCCTTCGTTCCGATGGATTCTCGAACCATGTCGAACAACTCACCGTAGTCTTCGGACGTCTTCATTCGACCATGACCACGTGCGTGAATGTGTGCGATGTTGAGGACTGGGATGGTTCCTTCAACGTGATTCACCACTTCGATGACCTCTTCGAGGCTCCCCCACAATTCTTGTCGTCCTGACGTTTCAACACCAATCTTTGAAGGCGTACCATCCTTAATCCACGGGAAGACTGGGAATTCATCCTCATCATCGTGCCAAATTTCGTGAACGCGATCAACGATGCTCGAGAAGATGTTCGCAACTTGTTCATTCGCAGCCGTACCTCTTCCAAAGTCGCCGTAGTGACCTGTATGGAGAGTGATATGGCGAGCGTTAATCGTTCGAGCAGCTTGAAGGGTTGATTCGATCTTGGCAAGTGAACGACCACGTTCAACGCGGTTTCCGAGAAGTTCGGAGTAGTATGGTCCATGAATGTTCATTTCAAAATCAGCCTTGTTGGCGAGAACACCTGCTTGCCAGTACTGCTCAAAGTGCTGAGGTTGAATCAACCGCACCGTTTGTGCTTCCATCGTCTCAAGTCCGAGAGCGATAATATCGTCCATTCCTTCGACGATTGTTCGTCCTTTACAGGACAAAGGTACGCCAGCAGGACCTAGTTTCACACCCATCATTCCACCCCCGCGAATACAAGCCAAACCGTTCCCTACATTAACCCCTTTCCGTCAATCGTTTGCCGGGAATCTGTACACATTGTACAATACGACGGTTCATGAAGGTGAAACGGAACGATTGCATATGTCGGAAATTATTGAGGCTGCAATCCGCGCTTTCCGACAAGGCAAGCCGGTTTGTCTGTTTGATTCAGATAAGCGGGAAGGAGAGACAGATCTTCTGTTCCCTGCATCGTTTGCAGAACCGTCCACAATGCGTCAACTCCGCCAAGATTGTGGCGGTCTTCTCTTTTTAGCAATTGGACATGATGTTGGTGAAGCGTTTGGTCTACCTTTCCTGCAAGATTTGCATACACATGATGCACTTACCGAGGAATATCCTGTGCTAGCTGAATTGAAAACCAACGATTTACGCTATGATTCACGTTCTGCATTTACCCTTTCTCTCAATCACCGTCAAACATACACAGGGATTACCGATCACGATCGTGCACTTACAACCCGTCGATTCGCAGAATTGGCAGAGATTGTTTTTGATGAGAATCTCCCAGGAGCTGAAGCACAACGTCGAATGGGTGCAGAATTCCGTACGCCAGGGCATATCCCTGTTTGCAGAGAGTCGCAAGGAGGTCTTTTGACGCGTCAAGGTCATACCGAACTCGCAGTTGGCATTGCTCGTCTTGCTGGACTCATACCTGTTGTAATTGGAGCAGAAATGTTGCAACCAGATGGTGACGGAGCCCTTTCAGTCGCTGACGCCCGCACATGGGCAATGGAACGAGGAATTCCATTCCTGGAAGGTGCTGAAGTTGTTGAGGCATTGCATGGGCAATCTCAAGAACATGAATCGTCTGCTTGATTCAGGTGAGTACGATGAAGAAGGTTATGGCCGTAGGTGTTTTTGACCTCCTCCACGCCGGTCATCTCCATTATTTGGAACAGGCAAAAGCGCTTGGCGACCATCTAACAGTCGTTGTTGCACATGACGACACTGTTCGAAAGCGCAAGCATGAACCCGTGACAAATCAAGATCTACGCCGCCGAATGGTCGAGGGACTCAAGCCTGTTGATGTTGCTTGCATTGGCAATTCTCCTGACGTTCCAATCTTCGATATTCTTCCAGAAATCCAACCGTCCGTTATCGCATTGGGCTATGACCAAGAACATGCTGAGGACCGAATTCGATCAGCTTTGGTAGAACGCGGATTTTCATCGATTGAAGTCGTACGTGTTGAAGGTCTCAGTGACGATTTGGATGGTACTCGTAAGATCATCGCTCGAATTGTCGAGCGGGCAAAGGAAGGTGGGTTTTGATGTTCACTGGTATCGTTCAAGGGAAAGGAACCATCGTTTCTATAGAATCTGGAAACGAGGTTACAACCCTTCGAATCCAAGTTCCATCAACGGATGGATTGATGATTGGTGCAAGCGTTTCAATCGATGGTGTTTGCTTGACAGCAACCGAGTTTTCAGGGAACAATGTTGCCTTTGATGTCATTCCCGAAACGCTCGATAAAACCACACTCGGGCAACTTGAAACAGGATCTGAAGTCAATGTTGAGCGTTCGTTACGATATGGTGACGAAGTTGGCGGCCATCTTCTTTCTGGCCACATCATCGGACGAGGTCTTGTCAAGAAGGCAGACGTCGTCGGCGATGGCGCTCAATATACCATTCTCACCCCTCCCGATGTCCGTAAATACATCGCAACAAAGGGATATATCGGAATCGATGGAATTTCATTGACAATCGGTGATGTTCATGATGACGGATTTGATTTGCACCTTATTCCAGAAACATTACGTTTGACCACCATTGGTGATAAGCACGTTGGCGATGCAGTCAATCTTGAGATTGATTCCACGACAATGATGATAGTTGAAACCGTTGAGAGAATGATGAAAGAGGAATGACCATGACAAACATAGCAGCAGTATGTGCGACGTACCACTTGGAAGAGATTGAGCGAATGATTACAATTGCAACATCGCAAGCAGAAGATTTAGGATACAACATTGTGAACATCGTTCGTGTTCCAGGTTGTATGGAAATTCCACTTGCACTTGACCGAATACTCGCAGATGAGGACATTGAGGGGGCTTTTTGTCTCGGGATTATAGAGAAGGGACAAACCGACCATGGACTTGTAATGGGACAAGGAGTTGTGAAAACGATTCTTGAATTGCAATTGGTCCACAACAAACCAATCGGTTTGGGCATCATTGGTCCTGGTGCATTGCCTGAGCATGTTGGACCTCGAATAGGCCCTCATGCCACGGCTGCAGTCGATGCATTGCGACCATTCTTAGGCGACTGATTGTCGTTGTTTCTTGTAAAATACGTAGCTCCAAATAGCGATAATGATCGCTAAATTCGTGAACCAAACCCACGGGGTGCTCCATCGATATCCATCGAAATGGATGTCGCTAAATGGGGCAAGGAATGGTGTTGGGAAGAATTTCGCTGTGTGCGTTGGAATGTCGTTGACGATGTGGATAAACCATGGAATCCAAAGCCAGATTGCAGCATCTCTTGCAGAGAGTGCGTTGTTGGTGAACAATCGCTGGGTGACCCCTCGTTTCTCAAAGAAAATCCACGTGAATAGAAATCCGATGGTTGCCCAAACCAGACTGTGCGTGACTTGGTAAGCTTCCCATGCGTACCAACCGAAGTCTGCAGTCACTGTTTGATCGGTTATTTCAGGCCGCCCATTCAAAATGAAGGAATTTGGAATGAAGACCAAAAGATCCGGAAGGACGCCCATCAGTCCAGCAACCCAGAACTTTGTCCGTCCATTCGTTGCACCGGAACCCATCAGCCAATGTGAGAGGACATCCATATTGCGTGGAATGGTCGACCAAAAATAAAATGTAGCATTGATTCGCCATCTTGAATTGGGTTCATCATGCTATACGAGGAAGCGAAATTCATTGGCAAGGCCATGCACGCTCTTGACCCAAACGATATCTTCCCTCTCCTGAATCTTGGAAGTTCGAGCGATGAACTTGCAAAACAACGTCAACCATGGATTGACGAATACATCTTTAGCAAAGCAAGAGCATCGAATCACAAGGTTGTAAACGTTGACTTGAAAGAAAATCCTGGTGTTGATATCGTCG
>JASLVI010000121.1 GCA_030741455.1 Candidatus Poseidoniaceae archaeon
ACGGGAATCGTCACCGATCCTGAAACTCCACTTTCGGATTTGGTCATTTCGAGTACCAGTTCTTCTTTCGTAGCGTGGCATGCTGCCACCACTGAACTTGAGGTCATGTTTGCTTGGGACGCTGTTCAAGGATGTCCTTTGGGACAACAAGGCATTGAGGTCACAATGGATGATGGTGGCGATTATTCATCGCAAGGCCAACTTCCATACGGAACATTACTCTTCAATGTCCTCGAAAACGGTCAGCCACGTTGGCAAGCTTTGCCAACACAAATCATCGATGAGGCTTCAACTGGAACATTCAGCCTTCTCCCCTATCTTTCCGATACTGACGCACAAGGCAATGCCATCTCGGCGGACCAATTGTCAATCAGTATCATTTCAACTTCCACGACAGATGTCTTCAACGTTGAACTTGACGGTACCAATCTCATCTTTTCCACCGCTGATGACGATGTAAACGGAGAAACCCTCGTGACACTTCGAGCGAGCGATGGTGTCCAATTCGCCGACCAAACCATCCTTGCGAAGGTCAATCCAATCAATGATGCTCCACGGCTTGACTTAACGGAGATTGATGGTTCAACTCAGAAACTCGGCATCGAGCGTACCATCAACCTGATGGAACTCTTAACGGATGTTGATAATCCTAAGAGTGACACATTCATTACCGTAAGTTCCCAAGAACAAGGCGCAGCAAAGTACAACCCGATCGACGGAACCATGACCTTGAACTTCCAATCTGCAGGGTCGCAGGTAGTCACCATGACCACTGTCGACCGCCAAGATTACAACAGTTACACAATTACGATTGATGTTTATGATTCCTATCCGCTATACATCACAAAGATTGACGATGGAAGTGGCCATTTCTACGTCGATATGGATAACACCTACATCGGCGTGTATCCTACTGCGAACATCTTCTTGACGGATCTTGCTCCAACATTCAAGACGATTGAAACGACCTGGCAACTTTGCAATGAAGAAACAGGAACATGTGATGGATTGTATGAGCAATCGCTTGATGTCAGCCGTTCCTTGGTAGGATGGAACGTCAAGTTGGACATTCCATCAATCTTCATGCCAGGTGAACTCGCTCGACCAAGTGGATCTGAGTACAAAGATTACTACCAACTCTCAATTGTCGCCGTTGATTCCAATGATGATGACTACAAAACACTGCAGAGTGTCAAATGGGATATTCTTACTGACCTTCCAGAACCAAGTGAAATGAGCGATGAATTCCTTGCCACATACACCTCGGATCTCAAAGAAGACATCGATGCGCTTGAAGTTCGAATCGAGTCTGCAGAAGAAGATGAAGACACCTCGACTCTTGTAGAACGCCTTGCAACAAAACAAGCGTCATACGATGCGGCATGCGAAGATCCACGAGCATCATGCCCGATTGAACAAACGCAGTCTGCTGGAGAAGAAGATGAATCCTCAGAGATTAATTGGACATTGATTCTGAGCATCGTTGGAATTCTCAATATCCTTGTGATTTCAGGTCTTTTGTTCCTACGAAGCGGCTCAAGCAACGATGACTTCAAACAAGATTTGCAGCAATGGAATCAAAATACGCTACCGATTAATGACACGGTTGCAAACTCAATGTACGGTGGAGCTGCACCTATCTTCCAACAACCGTTAGCACAACCCGCACCGTTGCCACAACAACCAGTTCAACCAGCGCCACTCCCTCTCATCGGTCCTCCACTTCCACCTGGTGGATTGCCTGCAGGATGGACGATAGAACAATGGCAGTATTACGGCCAAATGTATCTCGATAATTTGCAACGCTGAAATCTCACCCCCGTGGCTTATGCTAAAGTCCTAAAGGGGAGGACGGCAAGGAAACAACATGTCAGAGGACGAAACGCCAGAGGATGTCATCGCAGAGGATGACTCCGAGATGGTTACCGTGTGGGCCCCAGAGCCGACAAAAGACGGTGATGAGTTGCTTTCGTCAAGCATTGATCAATGGATCGAAGATGTGAATTTCGAGACGACCGAGGATGTTCCGATTCCTGATCGACTTGTTGACCAAGTCATTGGTCAGGAAGCAGGTTCAGTGGTTATTCGAAAAGCCGCTGAGCAACGACGACATATGCTGATGATTGGCGACCCTGGGACAGGAAAATCGATGCTTGCCCGTTCGATGACGGATTTGCTTCCACAAGACGCTCTTGAAGATGTTCTTGTCTATCCCAATGAAGATGATGAGAACGAACCTCGTGTTCGCTCTGTACCAGCAGGTCGTGCCGACCGCATTGTTCGCATTCAAAAAGAAGCCATTCGTGAACAAAAGGAGAAGGCACAACGAATGCTGTTGATTGGATTTGGTGCTGTTGCTTTCCTCCTCGTTATCGTAGCGATTCCAAGTGGCGATATCCTCACACTTCTCTTTGGAATGTTCCTCCTTATGTTCGGATATATGTTCATTCGAAGCCGTTTGGGTTCAGGTGATGAAGGCCGTATTCCAAAGGTGCTTGTGAAACATGAACTCGATGATCGTCCGCCCTTTGTTGATGCTACGGCGACACTTTCGGGATCACTACTCGGTGATGTCCGTCACGATCCATTCCAATCGGGTGGTATGGAAACTCCTGCTCATGATCGTGTTGAACCTGGTGCGATTCACCGTGCAAACAAAGGTGTACTCTACATCGATGAGATCAATCTCCTGCGTCTTGAGGAACAACAAGCGCTTCTCACTGCCATGCAAGAGCGTGCTTTCCCCATATCTGGCCGTTCAGAACGCTCATCTGGTGCATTGACAAAGACCGAGCCAGTTCCGTGTGACTTCATCCTCATCGCTGCCGGTAACCTCGATGCAATCCAAGGTATGCATCCTGCTCTACGCAGTCGTATTCGTGGTTATGGATACGAAGTGTACGTCAATTCAGAAATGCCAGATACCAACCGCAATCGTAAGCGTTTGATTCGTTTCATCGCCCAAGAAGTACTACGCGATATTGGTAGTACCCGTGAAATTCCTCACTTCGACAAATCTGGAGTGTCCTTGATTCTGCGTGAAGCACAACGACGTGCTGGACGACGTGGTAAACTCTCACTTCGCCTTCGTGAACTTGGTGGTTTGGTTCGAATTGCTGGAGATTTGGCGGCTGAAGACGGTGCTCCCTTTGTTACTGATGCCCACGTCTTAGCTGCTCGTTCCATCGCCAAACCACTTGAACAGCAAGTCGCTGACAGGATGATTGAACGACGTCTCGATTATGCACTCATCGTCAACTCTGGAAACCGTGTAGGTCGAGTTAATGGCTTGGCTGTTCTCGGTGCAAATTCAGGTCTCTCTGACTTCTCCGGTATTATGCTCCCCGTTGAAGCACTCGTGACACCTTCACAGGGTGGTGGAGGAAAGATTCACGCAACGGGTGGACTGAGCGATCTCGCTAAAGAGAGCGTTACCAACGTCAGCGCAGTCATCAAGAAATTGACTGGAAAGGATGTATCCGATTACGATATTCACATTCAATTCGTTGATACGCATGGTGTTGATGGTGATTCAGCATCGATTACCATTGCGACTGCGATCATTTCTGCTCTAGAAAACATCCCTATCCGTCAAGATTTGGCGATGACAGGTTCGCTTTCCGTTCGTGGAGAAGTTCTTCCGATTGGCGGTGTGACTGCAAAGATTGAGGCTGCTGCCCGTTCTGGTGTGAAAACGGTGGTTATTCCTCGTTCGAACATGCAAGATGTTTTGCTGGATGAACAATTTGAAGGACACATCGAGGTCATTGCTGTTGACACACTTGACGAAGTCATGGAACATGCGCTGATTACACACGAGCAAAAGCAGAGTCTTGTTGAGCGTCTTGGATCGGTCATCGACCGTTTGACACCTGATCTCTCGGGTCCAACAACCTCCATTTGATGCTAA
The DNA here is from genome assembly GCA_030741455.1 of Candidatus Poseidoniaceae archaeon. Taxonomy (GTDB): domain Archaea; phylum Thermoplasmatota; class Poseidoniia; order Poseidoniales; family Poseidoniaceae; genus MGIIa-L2. Next base: position 3,911 of record JASLVI010000121.1, read on the forward strand.
ATCTGAAGCATGACTTCAAAGGGAGGAGGTCCTCCAGTGAATTATGGATGAGGAGACCAATCCTTCATCGGGCATGGATGCGGGTAAAGGGGCCCTCGTTGTCCTCTTCCTCGTTACCATGATCGATATGATCGGATTCGGTATTGTCATCCCATTTCTAACCTATCTTGTCGAAGATTTGGCCACCGATCAAAACATTACCTCGATTGGAATCTGGGTCGGTTTATTGATGACCTCCTATTCAGCAGCTCAATTTCTATTTTCTCCAATTTGGGGTGGATTGAGCGATCGTATTGGTCGTCGTCCAGTGTTGATGATCGGTTTGGTTGGAAATACGGTCTTCTTCACGATGTTCGGTCTTGCAAACACCCTCATGATGGCACTTGCAGCACGATTCCTAGCAGGTGTCTTTAATGGAAATATTGCTGTTGCTCGAGCTTACATTGGAGATGTGAGCACACCTAAGCAACTCGCTACTCGAATGGGACTTATTGGGGCCGCTTTTGGCCTAGGGTTTACGATCGGTCCATTCTTGGGTGGTGAATTATCTTCGCCTGCAATGCGATGGGACCTTTTTGTGGGCACAATTTTTGAAACACATCCCTATCTCTTACCATGTCTTCTTGCAAGTGTGCTCTCGATCTTTTCTCTTCTCTTAGCATTCAAATATCTCCCCGAATCGTTGGCTGCAGAATCTCGTTCAAATCGTGCATCTCAATCTTGGAGTTCGACAATGAAAGATACTGCCTCGAATGTGAAACGTATGCTTGCAACAAAGAACATTGGTTCGTTAATGTGGGTGACGTTCCTTTACATGTTTGGCTTCACCGTGATGCATGCCGTATTCATCCTCTTCACTCAGATGGATCCCTCGCAAGGAGGTTTAGGGTTTAG